>CALYOC010000162.1 GCA_945227095.1 uncultured Clostridia bacterium | reverse complement strand
AAAAAAAATTCACTTTTAAGTGTTGTATTTGCCTTTGAAATTGTATATAATATTTAGAGAATTATCAATCAGGGGGTGTTTATATGACTGATAAGACACAAAGATTCAGAATTCCCACCAATTCCGAACTTGAAAACAAGGTAATTTTAAAACAAGTTTACAATGCCCTTGAAGAAAAGGGATATGACCCTGTCAGCCAGATTGTAGGTTATATATTGTCCGAAGACCCGACTTATATCACCACACACAACAACGCCCGTTCACTTATACGGAAGATTGACAGAGACGAGCTCTTGCAGGATCTTGTAACATCATACATTGAAAAATAATCGGAGTTAAAAATGGCAACTGAGAAAAAGGATAAATTCTTAATGTATAAGGGAAAACCCCTTGTTCGAAACGGCAACAGCATTTACTACGGCTATATGAGCGAGGCTTATGTGGCTATGCTCACTATACAATCGACTAAAAAGTCGGGAGAGCTCACTCTCGCCGACAAGGTTTTAGTTCAAATAATAGCAACCGACCCGACCGTTCCCCCGCAGGAAATGGTCGTTAAAAAGAGCGTTAAAAACGGCCTTTACAGTGCTATTGATATTGCAAGCATATGGCTTGAAAGATATTTGAAGAAAAAATAATTATTCATTTTACCTCTTGCAATTTCTTGCAAGAGGTTTTTATTGGGCAATAGTTATTTTCTACAATATTTTATATGTTTTAAAGCATTTTTTCTATACTGTATATGTGCGTAATATAATTGACTTTTACGCGTTTTACAGTTAGAATATATATTGAGCGAATGAAACAAATACAGAGGTAAAAATGAAGACATTATTAAAAGGTGGAAGCATTTTTTCACACGGTAAAATTTCAAAGCAGGACATTTTAATCGACAAAGGGGTTATTGTTCAAATTTCACCCGATATTCCCGTTTCTGAAAGCTACAACACAATTATTTTAAACGATATACATATTTTCCCCGGTTTCGTAGATGTTCACACACATCTTCGTGAACCGGGTTTTTCATATAAAGAGACTATTGCCACGGGAACGGCGGCGGCGGCACACGGCGGAATCACCTCTATATGCGCTATGCCTAACCTAAACCCTGTTCCCGACTGCCGAAAAAGCCTTGATGAACAGTTGAAAATCATTAAAAAGGACGCACTTGTAAATGTCTATCCATACGCCGCAATAACCGTCAATGAGCATGGACAGAAGCTCGCCGAAATGGAGCAAACGGCAAAGTATGCAATCGCCTTTTCCGACGACGGTCGCGGAGTACAGGACGAAAATATAATGAGGCAGGCTATGACAAAGGCAAAAAGCCTCGGCAAAATTATAGCCGCCCACTGTGAGGAAAACAGCCTGTTAAACGGCGGATATATTCACAAGGGCGAATACGCCGCACTTCACTCTCACAAGGGCATTTGCTCCGAGAGCGAATGGGTTCCGATAAAGAGAGATATCGCATTGGCAGAGGAAATCGGCTGCTCATACCATATCTGCCACATATCGACGAAGGAGAGCGTCGAGCTTATCCGTCAGGCGAAGTCAAGAGGAGTTAAGGTAACCTGCGAAACAGCGCCGCACTACCTGTGCT
The DNA here is from genome assembly GCA_945227095.1 of uncultured Clostridia bacterium. Taxonomy (GTDB): domain Bacteria; phylum Bacillota; class Clostridia; order Oscillospirales; family Acutalibacteraceae; genus CALYOC01. The sequence goes on along the minus strand of CALYOC010000162.1, from coordinate 1,532 downwards.
TTAACGATATGGATTTGATTGACGAAGGACGATTTAAAATGAATCCGCCCATAAGGAGTGAGGCTGACCGACGCGCCTTGATTGAGGGCGTTAAGGACGGAACCATCGACCTTATCGCCACCGACCATGCGCCGCACTCCGCAGAGGAAAAGTCAAAGGGACTTCAAAAGAGCGCAATGGGTGTCGTAGGGCTCGAAACATCATTCGCCGTTATGTACACAAAACTTGTAAAGCCGGGAATTATCTCTCTCAAAAAGTTAGTTGAACTGATGAATTCAAATGCGAGAAAAATTTTCGGAATAGGAACAGAAATCGAAATAGGTCAACCGGCTGATTTGGCGGCATTTGACTTAAATGAAAAATACACAGTAAACCCTGATGATTTCCTGTCAAAGGGACGAGCGACTCCGTTTGAGGGTTTGCAGGTGTACGGAAAATGTAAATTATGTCTTGTTGGGGGTAAAACGGTATGGCAAGAAAAGAAATAAACAAAAAAATTGTGCTTGAGGACGGCAGCGTTTACTACGGCACAGGCTTCGGCGCAGATGTCACAAAGGTCTGCGAAATAGTTTTTAACACATCAATGGTGGGATACCAGGAAATCGTATCGGACCCGTCATACACATACCAAATGGTAGTTATGACATATCCTCTTATCGGCAACTACGGAATAGCCGACGAGGACTACGAGACAACCCACCCCACAATCGGCGGACTCATCGTAAGAGAGTACAATGACAACCCGAGTAATTTCAGGTACACAAAAACCCTCTCCGAGATATTAGAGGAAAACGATATACCCGGTATAGAGGGAATAGACACAAGAAAACTCACAAGAAGCATCAGGAATTTGGGCAGCCGAAAGGTGCTTATCACGGACGCAGAAACACCTATGGAAGAATGTATGAACATAATCAACCTTTGCGTTCTGCCGACCGACGCGGTAAAAACGGTAAGCTGTAAAAAGAAATGGTATTCGAGAACACCCTCACACAAATACAGCGTTGTGGCCGTGGACTGCGGAATTAAGCTCAACATAATCAGAAGCCTAAACAAAAAGGGCTGTAATGTCACAATCGTTCCCTACAACACTTCGGCAGAGGAAATAGAAGCGCTCCGTCCCGACGGAATCTTCCTCTCAAACGGCCCCGGAAACCCTGAGAATGTTCCGCAGGTCATCAACCTTGTTCAAAAACTCAGGGTCAAATACCCGATATGCGGAATATGCCTCGGTCACCAGCTTATAAGCCTCGCCTACGGCGCAAAGACATACAAGCTTAAATTCGGACACCGCGGCGGAAACCACCCGGTAAAAAACCTTGCCGACGGAAAAATCGAAATCACTTCCCAAAACCACTCCTATGCAGTTGATGCGGACTCTCTGCAATGCACAGGGCTTGAAATAACCCATATCAACCTGCTTGACAACACGGTCGAGGGTGTAAAATGTGACAAGGATATGGTATTCTCCGTTCAGTAACACACGGAGCGCGCGCCGGGACCTCCGGACAGCGAATATTTCTTTGCCAAGT
>CALYOC010000161.1 GCA_945227095.1 uncultured Clostridia bacterium | reverse complement strand
CAGGCGCAGGAATTATTTTCGCAACTCCGACAGGCGCGACTGCCTATTCACTTTCCGCCGGAGGCCCGGTGGTTGACCCCGGTCTTGAATGTATGATAATGACGCCTGTCTGCGCCCACTCTTTGAGCGTGCGTTCGATAATTTTCGGCAGTGATAAGGAGCTTCAGGTTTACTGCGGTGACAGGGAAAAGGACGATCTTGTCATCACGCTTGACGGCAATTCACCCGTCACAGCCGATGAGAATTCATTTATAAATATTAAAAAAGCGGACATTTCGGTGGATTTTATCACCTTGAAAAGAGAGAATTTCTACGAAGTTCTCAACCAGAAGATGATAGAGAGAAATTTTTAACTGCGGAGAAGAATTATGAAGAAAAAAAGACATGAGGCAATCTTAAAATTGATAAAAGAGTTCGACATTGAAACACAGGAAGAACTGCTTATCAGACTTAAAGAATCGGGATTTAATGTAACACAGGCAACTATTTCAAGAGATATTAAGGAATTGGGACTTGTCAAGTCCTCGTCAAAATACGGCGGCTATAAATATATCTCCCGAAAAAAGGATATCAAAGAAAATGTGCACAAATTCATTTCTATTTTCAGGGAGTCTGTCTTAGGTGTGGACTATGCCGGACATACAATAGTTGTAAAGTCGTACGCGGGTATGGCAAATGCAGCCTGTGCCGCTATTGACGCTATGAGCTGGAAGGGAATAGTCGGCACGATAGCGGGAGATGACAATGTATTCGTGCTTTGCAGAACACAGGAGATTGCCAAAGATTTAAATGAGGAGATTTCTTCTTTAATTAAGGAGTAAACAGAGAAAATGCTCAAAAGCCTTAATATTGAGAATATAGCGGTAATTGAAAAAACATCTATTGAATTTTCAAACGGATTTAATGTCCTTACGGGTGAAACGGGTTCGGGCAAATCAATCCTTGTCGATTCTTTGGGTGCGGTATTAGGCTCGCGCACTTCGAAAAATCTTGTCAGAACGGGTGCGGACAGCGCCCTTGTTATCGCGCAGTTTTGCGATTTTGATAAATCGGTCAGCGAAAAGCTCGAAGAACTCGATTTATCCGACGATGACGACAGTCTGATAATTCAGCGCCGAATTTCCGCAGACGGAAAATCCTCCTGCCGTATCAACGGAAAGCCGGTCACGGCATCCGTCATCAAAGAGGTCGCTTCGTTACTCGTCAATATCCACGGACAGAGGGATAACGGCGAGCTTTTAAACAGCGACAATCATTATAAATATATCGACAGCCTTATGGGCGATGATAAACTCATTTCAGAGTATAAAGCGGCATACAAAAAGCTTTGCTCAACAATCAGAGCATTGCGCGAAATTGATAACGATGACGAGCAAAAGGAAAAGCTGATAGAAAAGCTTTCCGCACAGGTTAAGGAGATTGAAGAAGCGCAGGTTGTCGTCGGCGAGCGCGAGAAGCTCACCGCGCGCAAGGAGATAATCAACAACTGCGCCGATGTGATAAATGCCTTGCAGGAGTCTGTCAGGGCAATCAGCGGTGATGACGAATTTCAAGGAGCGCAGTCACTGTTGCAGAGTGCTGCTTCATCTCTCGGAACCTTTTCCGATATGGAGGGAATGGGAGAGATATATGAAAAGGTGCAGGAGTATTCATTCCTGCTCGGTGAATTGGCAAGCTCAATGAATGAAAAAATCGAGCAATATGACATTGACCCGATGCAAATTTATGGTATTGAGGACAGATTGGCTGAATTGTATGCGCTAAGCTCGAAGTACGGCAATACCGAGGAAGATATATTAGAATACTTAAAAGAGTGCAAATTGCGTATTGAAAACATCAAATACTCCGAGCAGAGAAGGACTCAGCTCGAAGAAGAGTTTGAACAGCGCAGGGAAAAGGCGTACAATCTCGCATTAAAGCTCAGTCAGAAGCGGAGAAAAACTGCCTCCAAACTTGAAAAGGAGATTGAGCGCGAGCTCGAATTTCTCAATATGCCGGGTGCGCGGTTCTCTGTTTCGATTCAAAACGGACCGATGTGTTCGACGGGTATAGATAAAATCGAATTTATGATAAGCCTGAATGCGGGTGAAGCACTCAAACCTCTCGCAGGAGTTGCTTCGGGCGGTGAACTCAGCAGGATAATGCTTGCCATAAAGAGCGTTATGGGCGAAAAGGACACCGTTGACACACTCATTTTTGACGAGATTGATTCCGGAGTGAGCGGCAGAGCGGCGGAGAAAATCGGATTTAAGTTAAAAGAGATTTCCGACTCCGCACAGGTCATTTGTAGAACTCATTTGGCGCAGATTGCCTGTATGGCTGACAGTCATTATCTTATTGAAAAGAATGCGGTAAATGACAGGACTTATACAAATGTGAGTCTTTTGGACGAAAAGGGACGAACTGCCGAGCTTGCAAGGATAATGGGCGGCAGTAATATAAGCGAAGAAATGTTAAAATCTGCAAGGCAGATGTTAAAATTGGAAAGTAAATAAAATTAAGGAGCGTATGATGAAAATTTATGATGAATTGGTGGCAAGAGGACTTATTGCACAGGTCACCGACGAGGAGGAAATAAGGGAGCTCGTTGACAACGGCAAGGCGACATTCTACATTGGCTTTGACCCGACTGCGGACAGCCTTCATGTAGGACATTTTATGGCGCTGTGCCTTATGAAAAGGCTTCAGCAGGCAGGTAACAGACCTATTGCACTTATCGGCGGAGGAACTGCTATGGTCGGCGACCCTTCAGGCAGAACGGATATGCGCAAAATGCTCACTGTCGATGAGATAAATCACAACTGCGAGTGCTTTAAAAAGCAGATGAGCCGTTTTATCGACTTTTCCGACGGCAAGGCTCTTATGGTAAATAACGCAGATTGGCTTCTCGGACTTAATTATGTTGAATTACTTCGCGATGTCGGCTCTTGCTTTAGCGTCAATCGTATGTTGACTGCCGAGTGCTATAAGCAGCGAAAGGAAAAAGGACTTAGCTTTTTAGAGTTCAACTATATGATAATCCAATGCTAGGATATCTACTCACTGTATCAAAAATACGGTTGTAATATGCAGTTCGGAGGAGATGACCAATGGAGCATTATGATCGGCGGAACTGAGCTTATCAGAAGAAAACTCTGTAAGGACGC
>CALYOC010000160.1 GCA_945227095.1 uncultured Clostridia bacterium | reverse complement strand
GTTTACGGACATAGAATACACCCGATTACAAAGGAACTTAGCTTTCATACGGGAGTTGATATTGCAGCTGACAACGGCGATGATATCCGCGCGGCATACTGCGGTAAGGTAATTGAAACGGGAAAAAGCGAAGCATACGGCAATTATGTCTATCTGTCGCACGGAGACGGTGTATTGACCTTTTACGCGCATTGCTCAAAACTATATGTATCGCAGGGAGATATTGTTGACAACGGTCAAACTATCGCCTCGGTAGGCTCTACGGGCTGGTCGACAGGGCCGCATTTGCACTTTGGTATTAAAATTGACGGCATATGGTACAACCCCGAATTCGCTATGAAGGGTTAGTATCATGGAATTTAAAGTTAAAGGCGTCCGAGTGAGAGTTTCCCTCTTATTTTGGGCGCTTTTGTGTTTAGCTTTGGTTTTTGAAACATCTTATTTGATGGTTATAATGCTTGCGAGCATTATATTTCACGAGTTGTGCCATATAGTTTGTATGGCGGCATATGGAGTGGAGATTAAAGGGATTTATTTTGAACCGTTTGGAGTTATAATTGAGAAGTTCTCCGATTCTCCGCCGCCGTCGCAGAGGATAGTCGTTGCCCTTGCCGGTGCGCTTGGGAACTTTATTATTGCGGCAGTATTCGCATTTGTGCACGCATTTTTTTCTTCACAGATGTTTATTTATATCGTCTTTGTAAATCTGTGCTTGGGCTGTTTTAATATTCTTCCTGTAAAAGGGCTCGACGGGGGAGATGTGTTGTCAGCCGTCCTTGATATAATTGCTCGCAGTAAAAAGGTTAATAAGGATAAAATCTTGAAGCTCAGCTCGTCTTTATCTCTTTTTCTGTTATGTACCGCGGCGGTTTTTTCGGGGATTTTTTACGGATTTAATATCAGCTTGATAATTGTCATTTTAAATCTTGCGTTTGTCTGCATTTATAAGACGATTTGTTGAAAAAAGTTTTGAAATATTGTATAGTTAATAAATAGATATTTAAAAGATTGGATTTATTTTGCTCTATGGTTAACAGTGAAGTTGAAAAAATATTGCCTCTGGTGCAAAAACCGGCGAGGTATATAGGAAATGAACTCAACAGTATTGTCAAGGACAAGTCGAAGGTTGATGTGCGTTGGGCGTTTTGTTTTCCGGATATATATGAAATAGGTATGAGCCATTTGGGTATGAAAATACTCTATGGCGCACTCAACAGTGAGGATAATTTTTGGTGCGAAAGAGTTTTTGCTCCCGACAGCGATATGGAGAACATTATGCGTGAAAGGTCAATACCTCTTTTTGCCTTGGAGAGCGGCGACCCGGTGAGCGAATTTGATATAATCGGATTTACTCTTCAGTATTAATTGGGTTATACAAATGTGCTCAATATGCTCTCTCTTGCAGGAATACCTTTGAGAAGCAGTCAGCGGCCACAACTTAAAACCCTTGTCTGCGTGGGAGGTCCTTGTGCCTGCAATCCGGAGCCCATCGCCGATTTTGTCGATGTCGTTATGACCGGTGAAGGTGAGGAAAGTATAGTAGAACTCACAAAAATTTACGCTCGGTATAAAAAAGAGGGCAGAAGCAAAGACGAATTTTTGAGAGCGGTATGTACGATTGACGGCATATATGTTCCTAAATTTTATGAAGTTGAGTACAATTCGGACTCGACGGTAAAAAGTGTTTTTCCGAAGCCCGGTACGCCCGCTCCGGCGAGGGTTAAGAAAAGAATTGTTGAGGATTTTGATAAAGCCTATTTTCCCGAATCGTTTGTCGTGCCGTATATCAGCATTGTGCACGACAGGGCGACTGCGGAGGTTTTTCGCGGCTGTATCAGAGGTTGTCGTTTTTGCCAAGCCTGTTTTATTTACCGGCCGATTAGGGAAAAGAGCGAGCAAACGATAAACAGACAGGCAAAATCCCTTTGCGATACGACCGGGTATGATGAAATTTCGCTTTGCTCATTGAGCACGAGCGATTATTCAAAAATCGAAAAACTGCTGCCGGAAATGATAGATTGGACAAGCGGTAAAAATATCAATCTGTCGCTTCCGAGCTTGCGCGTTGACAATTTTTCGGATGAGCTTGTCGAGCAGCTCAGCAGGATAAGACGAAGCGGATTGACCTTTGCACCCGAGGCGGGAACACAACGCCTTCGTGACGCAATCAATAAGAATGTAACCGAACAAGAGGTTTTGAACACCTGTGAAAAGGCGTTCAGAGGCGGCTGGACTTCTGTCAAGCTATACTTTATGATTGGTCTTCCTACGGAGACAATGGAGGATGTTAAGGGCATTGCAGACTTGGCAAATAAGGTGGTTGACCTGTTTTACTCGATTCCCGACATACCAAAGGGCAGGGGTGTATCGGTGAGCGTGAGCTGTTCTTCATTTATCCCGAAGCCCTTCACTCCTTTTCAGTGGGAGGCGGTTAATGACGGTAAACTGCTTAAAGAGAAGCAGGAGTATCTGCTTTCAAACATCAAGTCTAAAAAGATTTCAGTCAGCTATCATGACACGAGAACCTCTTTTATGGAAGGCGTTCTTGCCAAGGGCTCGCGCAAGCTTTGCGATGTGATTGAAAAGGCATATTATATGGGCTGTAAATTTGACGCCTGGGACGATAAATTTGATTTTGACAAATGGATGCGCGCTTTTAAGGAGTGCGGTGTTGACCCCTCGTTTTTCGCAAACAGGGTTATGGATGAAAGCGAGGTTTTGCCGTGGGAACATTTGGATTACGGCGTGAGCAGGGAATTTTTTATCCGCGAGCGAAAAAAAGCGTATGAAACAACTGTTTCCCCTCATTGCAGAATCAGATGTAATGCGTGCGGCGCCGACAAATTGTGCGGAGGTAAATGCGATGCGAGAAATTAGAGTATTTTACACGAAGCTCGGTGACGCCCGTTTTATTTCACACCTTGATATGAACAGGGTATTTTTGAGAGCGGTAAACAGAACGGATATACCGATTTGGTATACGCAGGGATATAATCCTCATCCTTATTTCTCGTTTTCGCTTCCGTTGTCATTGGGAGTTGAGAGTGAGTGTGAGAGCTTTGATATGCGCCTTGACGATGACGAATTTCCAATCGAAAATGTGAAAAGCGAGTTTACCCGAGTTCTCCCCGGAGGAATACAAATTGTCAGCGTAGGAA
>CALYOC010000159.1 GCA_945227095.1 uncultured Clostridia bacterium | reverse complement strand
GCAAAACTGATTTTACTAATAATTACAAAGGTGTTAGGTTATATAATATGAATGTATTTGATTTCGACAACACTATCTATGACGGGGAGAGCACAATGGACTTTTTCTTCTTCATTTTAAAGAAAAAGCCTCAGTTTATCATTTATATTCCAAAGGTTTTGCGAGGTTTTTACAGATACAAAAAGGGTCTCTCCGACCTCAAAGAAGTTGAAACCTCGGTAGGAGAAATGATTTCCCTGTTCCTAAAATATCAAGATAATGCGGACGAGGTTGTAAAAGAATTCTGGGTAAAGCACGAAAGGAAGCTCAAGCCATATTTCTTAAATAAAATCACAGACGAGGATATGATAATATCCGCCTCTCCCCGACTGCTTTTAGAAGGAATAATCGGAAAACTCGGCACGGACAAACTATTCTGCTCGGAGATTGATTTAGAAAAAGGAAACATCACCTTCTTCTGCTTCGGAGAAAACAAGGCAAAGTTTTTCAAAGAAAGATTCGCAGGCGCTAAAATAGACGAATTCTACTCCGACAATATGGCGGACAGACCAATGATGGAGCTCGCCGACAAAGCATTCCTGGTAACCGGTGACAAAATTGAACAACTGAATTTTAACGATTGATAAAAATAATCCGAAATCACACTGTTAATAGTGATTTCGGATTTAATAAATGCATACAAAAGGGCAACTCGCCGGAATTAGCGAGTTGCCCTTTTATTTCAGCACACTGACTCCCCCCAGAGAGTGTGCATAAAAGCTGTTTATTATTCATCAACGCTGAATATAAGATCTCCGTATGTCGGATAAGGCCAAACTTCTCTATCGGCATTATACTCAATAATATCCGCAGGTGAGCGCATCTTATCCATTTGCTCAAGCACATTGTCCTTATAGAAACGAGCCCGCTCGGCAACATTCTCAATGCTCTCTGCCTTTGCGACAAGTTCTTCCATCTCATTTGTTGCATCATAGAACTGGGCACTCAAATCGCTGAGCTTAGCGATAATGCTCTCCTCGGTCTTGCAGTTAACACCGGGTACAGCCTCTTTCTTAGCGCAAACGGCATTTGCAAGGTCGGCAGTATAAGCGGATACGGCAGGAATAATCTCCTTCTTCGCCATTTTAAGCATAGCTTCCGCCTCGATATTTATAACCTTTGAGTAGTTCTCCATACCGATTTCATACCTTGCGTGACTCTCTGCCTCGGTCATTACGCCGAACTCTTCATAAAGCTTAATGTTCTTGGGATTGACATATGCTTCAAGAGCGTCAACCGTGGTTTTAAGGTTGCACAAACCTCTCTTTTCAGCCTCGGTAATCCATGCGTCATCATAACCGTTTCCGTTGAAGATAATTCTCTTATGCTCGTTGTATGTATCCTTGATAAGATCATGAAGCGCCTTATTGAAATCGGACGCTTTTTCAAGCTTGTCGGCAAACCCCTTAAGAACTTTAGCGCACGCGGTATTGAGAACTGTATTCGGTCCGGCAATGGACTGAGCCGAGCCGAGCATACGGAACTCAAACTTATTACCTGTGAAGGCAAAAGGTGATGTTCTGTTTCTGTCGGTGTTGTCCTTCGGGAATTTGGGAAGTACGGAAACACCGAGCTCCATAGCGGTCTTTGCCTCCGCGTCATAATGCTCATCATTACCGATAGCTTCGAGAACTGCAGTGATTTCATCGCCCAAGAACATAGAAACAACTGCGGGAGGCGCCTCGTTGGCACCCAATCTATGGTCATTTCCTGCGCTTGCAACACTCAATCTCATCATATCCTGATACTCGTCAACTGCTTTGATAACTGCAACTAAGAACAGTAAGAACTGTGCATTATCCTGCGGAGTTTCACCGGGATTGAGAAGGTTTACACCGGTATCGGTGGACATTGACCAGTTGTCGTGCTTGCCTGAGCCGTTGATTCCCTCAAAAGGCTTCTCGTGAAGCAGGCATACCATACCGTGCTTGAGAGCGACCTTTTTCATAATCTCCATAGTCAGCTGGTTCTGGTCGGTTGCAAGGTTGGTGGTTGTATAAATCGGAGCGAGTTCATGCTGCGCCGGAGCAACCTCATTGTGCTTTGTCTTTGCAAGGATTCCGTATTTCCACAGCTCCTCGTCCAAATCCTTCATATAATCGGAAACCCTCTGCTTGAGAGCGCCGAAATAGTGGTCATCCAATTCCTGTCCCTTAGGCGGCTTTGAACCGAAAAGAGTTCTTCCGCAATAAATGAGGTCCTTTCTCTTGCTGTAAGCCTCTTTATCGATAAGGAAATACTCCTGCTCGGCACCTACCGATGTATTTACACGGGTAACGCTGTCATTACCGAAAAGGCGAAGAACGCGAACCGCCTGCTCACTCAATGCCTGCATTGAACGGAGAAGCGGCGTCTTTTTATCCAGCGCTTCACCGGTGTAAGAACAAAACGCGGTGGGAATGCAAAGTGTTCCGTCCTTAACAAAGGCATAAGAAGTGGGGTCCCAAGCGGTATATCCTCTCGCTTCACAAGTCGCGCGAAGTCCGCCTGACGGGAAGGACGAAGCGTCGGGCTCGCCCTTGATAAGCTCCTTACCGGAAAGCTCCATAATAACCTGACCGTCATCGGTGGGATTGATGAAGCTGTCATGCTTCTCGGCTGTAATACCGGTCATAGGCTGGAACCAGTGAGTAAAGTGAGTCGCTCCCTTTTCGATAGCCCAGTCCTTCATTGCGTTAGCTACAACGGAAGCAACTTCCGCTGACAAAGGCTCGCCAAGGTCAATGGTTTTTTTAAGTGCTTTATAAGTTTCCTTTGGCAATCTTTCTTTCATTGTTTTCTCATTGAATGACATAGTGCCAAACAATTCAGGAATGTTTTTCATAACCAAATCTCCTTGCAAAATTTTATTTTACAAAACCATTATATCACCCGAACTGAAAAAGTCAATCAAAAAATGAAATTTTTTTCAAATTTATGCAAGTTTGTAGTCTTTTTCTTGCAATTTATATGATTTTTTAGTGTATTTTGCCTTTAAAAAGCATTTTTTTGACTTTTTGAAATAAAAAATATTCATTTTTGCATTGACACCGGAGTTATATTGGTATATAATATGAAACTGCACGGAGCATATAAGGTGAGGAGAGTTGAACCCGATATGGTTTAAAACGGCATATTTTTGCCTGAC
>CALYOC010000158.1 GCA_945227095.1 uncultured Clostridia bacterium | reverse complement strand
TTGAAAAATAAATCCTAAAAGGCACAGAGGAATACCGATAGATGTACCTATATTAGCAACGGGTATTACAGCCTTGCGTAAACGAATCGGAAAGTATCCGCAGGCATACTGGCAAGCGTGTCCTGCCTCGTGGCAGGCAATACCTACTGCGGCAATACTGCAACTGTTATAAACACCTGCCGATAAATGAATCGTATTGGTGCGAGGGTCGTAACAATCGGAAAGCTCTCCGCCTATCATATCTACGGCAACACCCGTCACTCCGTTGAGCCGAAGCACCTCCATAGCCGCCTGTGCGCCCGTCAGTCGCCTTGAATTTTCAATTTGTGAATATTTTCTATACTGACTTTTAACGCCAATCTGCGCGCAGATAGAAAAAATAAGAGCAGGAAGAATTATAAATAAATAATATGACGAAACATACATTTTTAGCAAAACCTCTCACCGATTTTAATATTATTGCCGAGTAAAAAAACATCGCTGTTCATTCTCTTTTTACCGTCGAGCTGGAGACTGTCAATGACATATGACATACCGTCGCCGCAAGCGACCTTTATACATTTATTATTATCAATAATCTCTCCTGCGTCAGCAGAAGTCTTTTCACCGATATGACCGCTGTGAATTTTTAACCGTTTTCCGTTAAAAGTTGTTTGCGCCACCGGCCAGCCTGACAGGGCTCTGACTTTATTGTGTATTTCCCGGGCAGATTTATTCCAATCAATAGGACATAAAGACCTGTCAATCATATGTGCATACGTTGCAAGAGAGTCGTCCTGCTTTTGCACTGTTATGGTATCAAGGTTATCTATCGTATCAACAAGAAGCCTTGCTCCCATTACCGACAGGCGCTCAAAAAGCTCCTGCGCGGTTTCATTTTCCCCGATGGGCGTTTCTTCCTTTAAGAGTATATCACCTGTGTCCAGACCTTCGCCCATATACATTGTTGTCACACCGGTGGTTTCCTCACCGTTTAAAATGCTTCTCTGAATGGGCGCGGCTCCTCTGTACTTCGGAAGCAGAGAACCGTGAACATTTATACAACCCTTCGGTGGTATTTCCAAAATTCGCTTGGGTAAAATTTTTCCGTATGCCACAACCGCAATAAGTTCCGGCTTCAATGATAAAATCAAATCATAAACAGAGTCATCTTTAAGTGACTGCGGTTGAAAAACCTCGATATTATGTCTTAAAGCCGTCGTTTTAACAGGCGGAGCAGTCAAAACCCCCTTGCGTCCGACGGGCTTGTCTGGTTGGGTAAAAACAGCCGCCACATCAAATTTTTCTTCAATAAGCTTTTCAAGACTCGGTACTGCAAAATCCGGCGTACCCATAAATACTATTCTCAAAGTGAACCTCGTCAATCCTTTTGTCCGTTATAATTCTTTTCCAATTTATCAATATATAAAATGCCGTCAAGATGGTCAATCTCGTGACAAAAACAGACCGCCTTCATTTCTGTGCCTTTATACATACACCAGTTTCCGTTTCTGTCCTGCGCCTTTACGGTGACTTCCGCCGGCCTTTTTACATATCCCGACCTATCGGGTACGGAAAGACAGCCCTCGGGTTTAATCTGTTCGCCGGATGTTTTTACAATCTGCGGATTGACAAGCTCTAAAAGTCCGTCCCCGCAATCCATAACGACAATTCTTCTCAAAATGCCCACCTGAGGTGCTGCTAATCCGACTCCCTCCGCGCTATACATAGTTTCCGCCATATCGTCAATTATAGTTGCCAAGCGCTCGTCAAATTTTGTCACCTCGCGACAATGCTTTCTTAAAACATCGTCTCCCTCTTTAACAATTTTTCTCAGTGCCATTTTCTTCTCCGTGTTCTTAAAAAATATCCCGTGGGTTAATGTCAACCCACAAACTTACATACTTAAACCTTGATTGAGAGAAATAATCTCTCATTACATCTGCTATCATCTGCCTGAATCTCTGTGTGTTTTTACACTTAATCATAAGCCGGTATCTATATTTGTTATTGGCTTTTAAAACAAGCGCCTCCGTCGGTCCCAAAACAAGAAATTTTTGCTCTGTAAATTCGCTCTTGTTCTTATCAATCAGAGCGGATAGAAAGTATTTTGAAGCGTCCGAAGCGTAATCTTTATTTGAACTGACAAATCCGACCGTGCATATATCGCAATAGGGCGGATAAATCATCAATTTTCGCATAGCTATTTCGCTTTTATAAAAGCCCGCGTAATCCTGCCTTTGCGCCATATCAATGAGCTGATTGTCGGGAGTGATAGTTTGAATTACCGCTCTGCCGGTTTTATCGGCTCTGCCGGCTCTGCCGATAACCTGTGTAATCAAGTCAAATGAATTCTCTGCACACCTGTAATCAAAGTTATAAAGAGCCGCATCGGCATTGACGACGCCGACAAGGGTGACATTCGGAAAATCCAAGCCCTTTGCAACCATCTGTGTGCCCAATAATATATCATATTCACCGTCGGAGAAAGCATTCAGCATATTTTCATGCGAATTTTTACCCGCCGTTGTGTCCGTATCCATTCTCAAAACTCGGCTGTCGGGAAGCAATTCCTTCAGCTCCTGTTCAATTCTCTGCGTTCCGCTGCCGGAATATCTGATATTTTTCGAGTGGCAGTCGGGACACTCAATATTTAAACTTGTTGTATATCCGCAATAATGGCACATAAGCCTTCCGTTAGAGCGGTGATATGTCAATGAAATACTGCAATGCGGACAGGTTATTACCTTTCCGCAATCGGCGCACGCCACAAAGGTATTATATCCCCTGCGGTTGATAAGCAGAATTGATTGCTCCGAATTATTATAATTTTTGATAAGTTCATTCTTTAATACCGAGCCGAGAGCATTATTCCCTCTGTCTGTGCCGTTTTCACCGCGCATATCCGCAACAATGACCTGCGGCAGACCGCCTTTGCCGTACCGTTCAGGCAAAGACGCCAAGACATATTTACCGGTGGTTGCATATGTAAAGCTTTCCACACTCGGTGTTGCGCTTGAAAGCACAAGCAGGGCCTTGTTGTATGCGCATCTGTACTTAGCCGCCTCCCTCGCGTCATAACGAGGGCTTTGCTCGGACTTGTATGTATGCTCCTGCTCCGCGTCGATAATACCGAGTCCGAGATTTTTAAAAGGCTCCAAACCGGCGCGTCGCGTTCCGACTGCAATTTTTGCCTGTCCTGTG
>CALYOC010000157.1 GCA_945227095.1 uncultured Clostridia bacterium | reverse complement strand
CACGCAATAGCGGATCAACTGCAAATGCACCGGCACTCTGGCTATCCACTCCTGTCAGCGAACTATAGGAGTTGTTCTCATAAGGTGGTCGTCAACACAATGGGCAAAATGGTATGTAGGTATGCCGTCCGTCTTTAAAAGGACAATGTCCATTATATTTTCGGGCATATCTATCTTTCCCTTGATCGCGTCATCAAAGCTCACTCTGTTTTGCGCGTCGCCCATACTCCTTAAACGAAGCACCCAGGGTTGTCCGTCCTTGCATCTTCACTATATTTCATCAAACGACAGCTCCCTGCACCTAGCGTATTTGCCGTAGTAGCCCTTCACGGGCTCATTCTCCTGCGAAAGTCTAATCCGGGCAAGCTCCTCCTCGGAGCAAAAGCAGGGGTAGGCAAGTCCCTTCGCGGTGAGTTCCTTTGCAAAGCAGCGGTAAATCTCTCTGCGGCTCGACTGGATATACGGTCCGTATTCGCCCGTTTCCTCATCATCGGAAATGCGTCCCTCGTCGGGTGTGACGCCGAAGGTTGTAAGTCCTCTGACTATCTCACCGACTCCGCCTTTTACCTCTCTCTTTTTATCCGTGTCCTCAATTCTCAAATAGAATATGCCGTCGGTCGCCTGCGCCGTGAGCTTGGATACAAACGCGGCAAACAAACCGCCGATATGCAGAAATCCCGTGGGAGAAGGCGCAAACCTTGTGACGCGTGCGCCCTGTTTAAGTTCCCTTTCGGGATAGAGTTTTTCATAGTATTCGGGAGTTTTGTCCACATCACCGAAAAGCAGATTTGCCAATTTGATATTATCCATATAATTCTCCTAATCTATCTTTTTAACAAAAGGTTTTGAGTGCTGTGTTCAAAGCCGAGCCTTTTGAGCGCTTTTTCATACCCCTCGGAAACATTGTCGGTACAAATGCCGCGATACCCCGCCGCGAACGCGCTCTGCGCTATCCGGCTGACAATCATCTCCGTATAGCCGTAATCCTCTTTATATTTTTCATCGGTTATCAGGACCGAGATACTCATCAGTTTTCTGATATTCGCACAGCCGATTCCCACCGCCGCGATTCGTCCTCGCGCCCGTACATAGTAGCCGCCGTACTTCTCCGTATATTTCATAATCGCCTTGGGCGACAGCGGGTGAAATTTGAAGTCCTCGCTCTCATTTATAAACTGCGCGACCTCCTCCGCCACAGCCTCGCTGATAAGCGTTGCCTTCTGCCTTGAAAAATCGGGCACCGTCAAATCCTTTTTATTAAGTATCATCGCCGAGTGCTCTCTCTTATATTTAAACAGGATATGTCTTTGATACCCCTTTATCTTTTCCGCCTGACCGATTACATATTTGTAGCCTATATAATTGTCTCTTAAAAATGTATATATATCCATTGTGTCAACGGCGGGGGAGTTGGAAAAGATATAAATGACATCCTCAATTTTCGCAAACAGACATTTAATCTCTCCGTCAACCCAAAAATCTCCCCACAGGGAAAAATGCTCGCTGTCTATTCCGTAATATTTCGCCGCCTCGCATATCGCCAGGGCATTTACCGGCGAAGCGTGCAAATATTCAAGCGCCTTCGCCCTCATTTCCTTGTCTATCTTCTTTATCATCTTTGCTCTCTCTTTTTTAAAAATTTCACTAATATCTCAATCGTCGTTTTAGCCGCCGCCTCGGCAAATACGGGAAAGTCCACCTTCGCGCCGTCGTCCGAGCCGTCGCTTATGGCTCTAATCACGGCAAAGGGCTTGCCGTTCAACATACACACATGACCGATTGCCGCCGCCTCCATTTCGCACGCCTTCGCGCCAAAGGTGCTTCTGATAAAATCCTTCTTTTCCCGCGAGCTGATAAATTGGTCACCGCTCGCCACTACTCCCGAATGAACGCCGATGGACATACCCTCGGCTATTTCCATAAGCTCTCGGGTGAGGGCCTCGTCCGTCCTGCCGTATATACAGTCAATTCCATAGACATATCCCTTTTCCATACCCAATGCGCTCACATCGTAATCATGCTGCACAACCGACTCGGCAAAGACGATATCTCCTATCGATATACCGCTGCCCACGCCGCCGGCAACTCCCGTGTTGATTATAAAATCGGGGTCGTACTTATCTATCATTATCTGCGTACAAACCGCGCTGTTGACCTTTCCCTCCGAGCTGAGAGCAACCACGCACTCGGTCGAGCCGATTTTGCCTGTATAAAAGCTCTTGGAAGCGAACTTTTGACAGGTCACTCCGCTCATTATATCCACAAGTCCTCTTATTTCGCACTCCATAGCACCGATTATACCTATCATCAAAAACCTCCGAACCAGCGATAGTACTTACTTTTTCAAACTTTTTAAAACCTTTGCCGCCACGGGACACGCCACACGGCTTCCCGAACCGCCGTTTTCCACAATTACCGCAAAGGCGTATGGATTGTCCTCGTCCGAACAATATCCGACAAACCAAGCGTGCGGCACATCGTTGTCCTCGACCTCTGCCGTTCCGCTCTTGGCGCAGACATTCATACCGCCGAACTGATAGTCGCCGTAATTTACACGCACATCATTGCGCAGCATTTTTCCGAGCTGTTTTGCCGTAGCCTCGGATATTACCTGCTCGGACACCTTCGTTTTTCCCTTATACACCGCAATTCCCGACGCAGTGGTGATGTCCTTTATCAGATAGGGCTCGGTGGGTGTTCCCGAATTCGCGATAATTCCCATAGCCCTCATCATAATGAACGGTGAAACCATTGTCGTGTACTGACCGATACCCGCCCAGCCGATATCTATATCATGCGCGCCGCCCGACAGAGAGAATTTACCCTTTGAAACAGGATTTGAATCCAGGGTGAGCGGCGTGTTAAATCCGAATTTTTGAGCATATTCGCTCAGCTTGGGCGCTCCAACCTCATTCGCAATAGTTGCAAAAGCCGTGTTGCAGCTCTGCGCGAGTGCGGTTGAAAAATCAATGTTGCCGTGGGTTGACATACAGGTTATCTTATCCTTACCGGAGACATACGCTCCCGGACAGTAAAACTTTTCGTTTTCAACACCGGGGACGGAGTCAATCGCCGCCGCCGCAGTTATAGTCTTAAAGGTTGAGCCGGGGGGATAGAGTCCGTTTATAACTCTGTCCACATAAACTCCCTCGTACTGCTTGTTGCCGTCTATATTGCTCCTGTCTCTTATACACATCTCCGAGCCCACGAGACAAGAGGCAATATCG
>CALYOC010000156.1 GCA_945227095.1 uncultured Clostridia bacterium | reverse complement strand
CTTTCAGATATAATTGACAATACGGCTTTCCAGCTTTGTTGCACTCCATAATCCCACTCGTCATCTACTGAAGCCCTTTTTTCAATAGATTTTCTGATTTTTTCTGTCATCATTTCTTTTTCCTCCTTATTACAGAACTTTGATCACTATCTGGAAAAACTGTTGCGATTTTACCATTAGTACGAATTACTCCAACTCGTACCCCTTTATATACTCCGTATATTGTTTTTCCATCGGATATACGGCGATTACCTTTAAGTCCGGCAACATGTTCTCCCGCACGCGGAGTGCTTTTTGTCGTAATTTATCTTGCCGTTATCTGTTTTATAAAGAATTCTTTTCCCTGCGTAATCTCTCTTTTAATACTTTTGCATTTCGGGCAGGCGCCTTTGTTTTCAATGTATCTGTATTCCTCACCGCAGTTTTTGCATTTTGCAAGCGCGGTGATTTTTTCAATTTTAAGAGCCGTGTTTTCCATAATCGTGCCTTCAACAGCAATCGGGTAGCAGGCTTGAAGGTATTCGGGAATGACATCGGACAATTCTCCGATTTGGAGCACGATTTCTTCGCATTCGGTCAGCGAGTTTTCTTTCATATATGACTCTATTGTGTCCACAATGCTTGTCACAATGCTCAATTCGTGCAAAAAAATCACTCCCGGTACGCAGAGCGCGTCAAAATTTGTTTAAATCTATTTTATCACAACACCCCGCCGCAGACAATAAAAAACATAATATATTTGATTTTCTTCGGAATAAAATAACATATGCGACAAACAATATTTTTGAAAAAACACTTTAAAAGGAGAATGATGATGAAAGCCACGGGAATTGTAAGAAGAATAGACGATTTGGGCAGAGTAGTAATTCCTAAAGAAATAAGAAGGACAATGAGGCTGAAGGACGGCGACGCCTTGGAGATATATACGGATTCCGACGGTGAGGTGATATTTAAAAAATATTCGCCGATAGGGGAGCTTTCTCCGTTTGCGGGACAGTATGCGGAGGCTATTTATAAAAATTGCGATTTACCTACCGTGATAACCGATAATGACCATGTTATCGCGTGTTCCGGAGTTCCGAAAAGGGAGCTTGCCGACAGACGGCTCACACCTGCGTGCGAGGAGTTGCTTGAAAACAGGCGTTCATTTGTAATGGGCAGGAATGTGGGCTCACACCGACCGATAAAGCCCATTGAGGGAGTGGAGAGATATGCCGGGATAGTCTTTCCGATAATCTCTGCCGGAGACGCCGTCGGCACTGTCATTATCCTGGGCGACGGAACCTCTGCGCCGAGTGAAACGGCGGTCAAGCTCGCGCAGGTTGCGGCTTCTTTTTTAGGCAAGCAGATGGAAGAATAGCCTGCCGTTTCAGACGGTTTGTGCCGGGAGCGCACCGAAAAAGCTCCCGGTATTTTCTTTTTACATAATTCAGTAAATTAGCACAGTAGAACAAATGGGGCAAAAATCGTCTTTTTTCTGCTCGTGATGATGTAAAATTGCACCATTTGCGCGTTTTAACCCCACTAAAGTATTGACCGAATTTTATTTTTAAGTTAAAATATAAATATATATATTCAGATGTTTTTTACAATCCGCTTGTTTTGTTAGGTGGGAGGAGTTAAATGAAGATAAATAAGAGAAAGCTGCTTTTGGTGTGCGCGGATTTATTGATATTCTTTGCTTCCGGCATGTTATTTTTCCTGATGTATCGTCTTATCGGAGTGATATCTTCGGTTTCAGGGGCGACCAGAGTATTTTCGAGCATCGTTGTGGGATATACCCTTTTGAGTGCAGTTGCATTTCTGTTTGCGGGGGAGTACAGTAAATCGTGGAAATATATAACATACAAGGACTATATCAAATGCGCGTTGTTGCTTCTTATTTCCACCTTGCTTACAATGCTTGCCTCTTATTTAGTCGTTCCCCTTATCAATGACAGGATTCTTGACAGAATATATGTTTACTTTATCAGCGCGTATTTGCTCAGCGCCGTCGGGGTTATAGTATTGAGGGTAATCGCCAAGCGCTATTATCTTATGCTCATAGGCGCGCAGCAGTCCGGCGCGGGAAAGCGAACTATAATCATCGGCGCAGGCAACGCAGGCCGTATGATAGCCAGAGAAGTGCATCAGCCGATGTATTTGAGCAACAAAAAGAACGAGAGATACAATATAGTCGGCTTCCTTGACGACGACCCGAATAAAACAAATGCAAATATCGACGGTGTTGAAGTTATAGGCAAGACCGGTGATATCGAGCGCATTTGTGAGGAACTTAACATAGAGACAATCTTCTTTGCCATTCCCTCGTGCACGGATAAGAAGAAAAGTGAAATCTTAAATCTCTGCGTGCGTACCGACTGTGACCTTAAGGTCATACCGGAACTGTCATCTTTGCTTGTCAATAAATCCGTAGTTACACAGGCGAAGAAAATCGAGGTTGAGGACCTTCTCGGCAGGGACCCGATAAAATTTGACTTTACCGCGGTTAAGGAAAACATTCGCGGCAAGGTGTGTATGGTGACGGGCGGCGGCGGCTCGATAGGAAGTGAGCTTTGCCGTCAGATAGCCTCGTTTGAACCGAAACAGCTTATCATTGTCGATATTTATGAAAACAATGCGTACGATATTCAGCAGGAGCTCGTTATGAATTACGGCGACTCGCTCGACCTTGTGGTTTTGATTGCCTCCGTACGCGACAGGGCGAAGATGGCGAAGATATTCCGTACATATAAGCCGCAGATAGTTTACCACGCGGCGGCGCACAAGCATGTTCCGCTTATGGAGGTTTCTCCGGAGGAATCTGTTAAGAATAATATTTTCGGCACACTCAATGTAGCGGAGCTCGCGGAGATTTATGAGGTGGAGAAATTCGTTATGATTTCCACCGATAAGGCGGTTAATCCGACAAATGTAATGGGTGCGACAAAGCGCTGCTGTGAAATGGTTGTACAGGCGTTGGCGCAGAACGGCTCCGGCGGGACGGAGTTTGTGGCGGTAAGGTTCGGAAATGTTCTCGGCTCAAACGGTTCGGTAATCCCTCTGTTCAAGCGCTTGATTGAGGCGGGAAAGCCGCTCACGGTTACACATCCTGACATAATTAGGTACTTTATGACTATTCCTGAGGCTGTATCGCTTGTCTTGGAGGCAGGCTCAATGGCAAAGGGCGGAGAGATATTCGTGCTTGATATCGGTGAGCATGTTAAGATATTGGACCTTGCGGAGAATCTTATCAGTGCGTACAGCAAAA
>CALYOC010000155.1 GCA_945227095.1 uncultured Clostridia bacterium | reverse complement strand
ACGAGATTGCCGCTTGTCTCGTGGGCTCGGAGATGTGTATAAGAGACAGGTTCTTGCCAATGTGTTCGGCGAAGCGTAAATCTTTGTGGGAACAGTTACGGATACTGTATTGGAAGTAAGGGTTGTTGTTGTACGGCTTCCGTAGTAAACATAAATCCTGGACTGCTGAACATCGCCGTATGACCTACCGTTTTCGTTGGACATCTGATAAGTTACAAGGAACTGTACTGGTGTATTGAGCGGGCAGGTTCCCGAAAGCGCCAAGGCGATTGAAGCACCCGAATCAATAATAGCATTAGTAGATGTGAGTCCCGAAACCTTAACTGTTGAGCTGTTTTCACAAACAACAGAGTTAACTCTAAGCTGATACAGGGAGTCTTGGTAGTTTGTTCCGTCAGCCGAAGAATAACCGGAGTTAATACCCGAAGATGTATTTTCAATCTTTAAGAAATAACCGGAGGGCAAAGTTGTCGAGCTGCTGTAAATAACAGGTTCAGCAGAAATGTAAACCGTTGCACCGTCAGCACTTGTGGTGGCCTTTGCAAGAGAGACATCGGCCTCACCCTTCTTCTGTGAAGAGCTCAAGCCCAACATTGTATTGAGAAGTTTAACAACAGGACAAATGTGGTTTGAATAACTGAAGTTAGTCATTATTGAATACAATATTGTACCCAAGTTTGCGTTAGTAATCAAAGCATCAAGCGATGTGGTTTTCTGTGTCCATGTGCCGGGGAAGAGCTTGTTTACAACACGGATAACTGTCAAAGTGAGAACATTCGGAAGCAATGCCGTGTTCATATCGGCAGTAGCGGTGTTGGGAACAAGAAGTTTAATAATTCCGCCCAAGCTCAAATTCTCAATGCTTGTGAACAACTGGTCAACTACCTTCTTGGTTGTGTTATATGCTGAAGGCAAGAAGTTCTGCGGCATAATACCGGAGGTATTTCTTCCGCCGGAAGAGCTTGCACCTTCAATATATGAACCGGAGGAGTTTACAGACAGGATAAGTCTGTCAAACGCTGTGTAAATCGTTTCAGAGCTTCCTACCGTTCCGAGAGCGCCTGCGGCAACATCATTTACAAAATACGCACCGGCGTCCTTAAGAACTGTGTCGAAGCTTGAAGTGTTAGTGAATTTAATCGGGAAATATCCGCTGAGGAATTGTGCCGCAACCTCTGCAAGCATTGACTTGTATGCAGTCTTGCAGTATGCCTCCGTATATTTTGAGGAAAGCTGCATATTTCCGTCGGCATCGAGTTTGTATGTGCCGTCACCATTTGTGAGATAGAGGTCGCTGAGCGCCTTCTCAGGCAGATAGTAGCACATAAGCTCATTGAGGGCCTGTACGGCAAGTTTGCATACATTACCGTCTATAATATCCTGCTCACTTACGGAAAGAGCGGGAAGGAACATCTTGATAACAAAGTTTGCAAGAACCATAGCATATGTCTTTGTCGAATATGTTGTGTTTGAATCAAGAATGCTTGTAGGATTGACCTTTTCATTTACATATTTCGCAAGCTTAGCAATGTTTGAATCAAGAGTTGCAAGTGAATTTGTGGAGTGGTCGGCAGTCCAGGAGCCCTTAAATTCGGGAAGGACATTGTTGACTAACATTCCTACAAAGTCATTTACCTGATAAGCAAGCCAGCTTGAAGTGTTAGATGTTGAAAAAGCGGAACCCATACCCTGTGCAGACCAATTCCAAGAAATGTTCTTGATACCGTCAAGGTCAACAAAGGGATAATCCTGCTCAAAGGTCGGCAAAGCGGTCAGGATAAGAGACTTAATATCTGCGCCGAACACACCGTCAGCGCCGAGCTTAACCTGCTCAATAACCCAGTTGATAAGAGAACGAGCTGCACTGTCAATAAGTGAATAAATAGTGCTGCTTGTTGTAACCTTGAAGTCTTTAAGAGCTTCAACACCAAGGTTGTTGATCATGTCCATGATGAGGTTGGGAATCTCGGTGTCGAATTTGGCGTTTCTGTCTTTAAACAAAGTCTCCTTGAGGAAACCGACGATATCGTTAGTAATATCGGTTACATTAGCAGGCAGGAAGCCGGAAACGATAGAACCGGGGTTGAGCTGTCCGGAACCTGTTCCGAGACCTTTTTGTACCAATTTTTTAATCATACCTGCGTTTGTGGAATTGCTCAGGAAGGATAAGAACGCTTGAATCATAGCGACATCCCTTGCTCCCGTTCCGTCACGGTATGTGTTGGCTGTAAACATAGACAGCTTCAAATCAGCCAAGTCACCGATAAAACTTGAAAGAGAACCAAGCTTTTCGTTAAGACCGATAAGTGTTTTGTTAACACCGTTTAAACTTGTCAGGTCGATATCAACTTTGATTGAAGAAACGGCAATTGTTGTCTTCATAAGGTTGAGTTCACCTAACATCTTGTCGGCGTAATCAAGAATCATTGAAATGTTCTGCTCGTCGGAAAGCTCATACTGGTCGGCAGAGTTCAATGAACCCAGCGCAGTACCGGTATAGGTTGACTTTGAACTTACGGCACTGCCGACAAGTCCGAGTGACGCAGCAGACATCATCATAATCAATGATAATATCAGCGCCAAAATCTTTTTGCTCTTTTTCATTATTTTGCACCTCCATGTGATATTAAAGAAAAAGAAAACCTGCAGGGCATAATTAGCCCATTTAGTTATAATTATAATACTATAATGAGTGTAATAAAGTCAACAAAAATTGCAGCACCCATTTAATAATCGTCACTTTGTACAATATTAACTTTGCTAATTAGTCAATTTGACAATTTATATTCACTTCGTTCTATAATACATATATCACCATATCATTTTATATTGACGCTTTGCTTCCTTTAACGCCGAAATGCACAAAAAAATTCGGCAGGAGAGAAATGCTCCCGCCGACAATATAAGTATATATTCAGTTGTCAAAAAAAATCAGCCGAGCAAGCGGACAATCTCGTCCACAGTCTCCTCGGCGGAAGAATTATCACTCACAATAATGTCCGCCGCCTCTTTGTAAAAAGGCAATCTTTTTTGATACAATTCGCGCACATTTTCGGCATTAAAAAGAGGCCTTGAACTGTCCGTGCTCAATCGTTCGCAGATTACCTCGACAGGAGTTTCAATAAATACGACAATCGAGTTTTTCCGCAGTATATCGGCATTTTCCGCATTCATAACGGCGCCGCCGCCGACGGAAATAACGCAGTCCCCTTCACCGCAGGCAAGCTGTTTAATCGCCTCCCTTTCGCACCGTCTGAAAT
>CALYOC010000154.1 GCA_945227095.1 uncultured Clostridia bacterium | reverse complement strand
CTCCTGTCACGCGGGACATACGGAAAGCTGCGAAGACATTTGGGGAAAAAAACTCCCCTATCTGCAAAGCGTTCTGAGCACCCCCGATACTCTCTGCCCTAAATACAGAAATAAAGTTACGATAAAAAGCTCTCAAATTCTGTCGAATTTAAAAAAGTACTATCCCACAAAAAAATTAAATCCTCACTCGGACAAAATAGAGATACTATCCGCGACCGAACACGCAACGGTAAAGGAGATATCCGCATTCGGCGCAAGATTTACCGGTGCGCAATTCAGAGCCGCGCTCAAGCTCAACAGCGCAAACTTCAAACTGAAAAAAAGCGGCAGCAAGTACACCTTCACCGTATTCGGATACGGACACTCGGTCGGAATGAGTCAGCAGGGCGCGGAATATATGGCGGCGCAGGGTGCGTCATACGAAGAAATTTTGAAACATTATTACAGCGGGGTTGAAATAGATTATAATTATACTGTATAATTTATCTATCAAAGACAAACACGGCAAGAGGTTAAAATGAAGAAAAGACTGCTAATTATCGGCGGCGGCGCCGCGGGACTGTTCAGCGCCATATGTGCCGCATATCAAGCCGAACAATCCGGAAAAGAGATTGAAATATCACTCGCGGAGAGTAATGAGCGCACAGGTCAAAAGCTTTTACGCACAGGCAACGGAAAGTGCAACCTGCTGAACAGAACCGCCAAAGCCTGCGATTACTTCGAGGCAGCGAGGGATGTATTGCCGGTATTCGCTCACACTCCCGAAAGCATTGAAGAAATCTTCAACAAGATGGGTCTTGTCACCGTCTGCGACAGCGCTTCACGCGTTTATCCAAAAAACGAATGCGCTTCATCGGTACTAAATGTCCTTCGGTTTGAAGCCGAGCGCTTAAATGTCAAATTTTTGACAGGCTTCGCCGTCACGGATATAAAGTCGTCGGGCGGGCTTTTCACTGTTAAAGCCGCAGAAGATATAAAATGCGACAGGATTATCTACTGTCCCGGCTCACCGGCTTCGGTAAAGGATTACTCCGGCGACAGAGTGCTCAAAGGACTCGGCGTCGAGTTTTCCCCCTTCTCCCCCGCCCTGTGTCCGCTGAACACAAAGGAAAACATAAAGTCGCTCAAGGGCGTGCGCGCAAAGGGCCGCGTGAGCATAATCACACCCGACAAAACGCTCTCACAAAAGGGTGAAATACAGTTTACGGACAACGCCGTTTCCGGAATCTGCGTTATGAATCTATCAAGATTTGTCCGAGAGAACGGCGCACAGCTTTCAGCCGACCTCGCCCAAGAATTCTCTGTACGGGAACTGGCAGATATTATATCCGACAAGGCTAAAAAATTCCCTTTGCTCGAATGTGAATTTCTCTTGGAGTCGATTGTAAATAAGAAAATTTGCATCTATATCTTAAAATCGCTCGGAATTTCCCCGGCGAGCAAAATTTCCGCTCTGAGCAGAGAAAATATACAAAATATAGCGCATAAAATTAAAAATCTTAGTTTCACCGTATTGCCGCCGCGTGATTTTTCGCGCGCACAGACCGCGCGGGGCGGAATAAGCAGAAAAGAGATAGATTTTGAGCATATGTCCTTAATCAAGTATCCGAATTTACACATCTGCGGAGAGGTCGCAGATGTTGACGGTCCCTGCGGGGGATACAATCTCTACTGGGCATTTGCAAGTGCAAAAACAGCTGCCGAAAGCGCAGTAAATGATATTTAAAGAGGTAAAATTTTGTTAAAAGTCAGTGAAATAAAAATACCGCTCGATTACACGGATAAAGATTTCAAAAGAGCCCTTTCAAAGCAATTAAGAATTGATGAAAAGCACATTTTAAGCTACAAAATCTTAAAGAAAAGTGTTGACGCGAGAAAAAAAGACAATGTGCATTTCACCTTTGCGGCGGCGGTTGAAACCGATTTAAACGAGGAAAAAATCATTGAAAAAGCGCATAACAACAAGGTTAGCGCATATGTAAAGGAAGTATCCTTTACCGTCCCGAAGGTGAAGAAGGGCAGATTTTCTCCCATTGTGGTGGGCTTCGGCCCTGCCGGAATGTTTGCAGCGCTGATTTTAGCGCGCGCCGGTCAATGTCCCATTGTGCTCGAACGCGGAAAAATTATGAGTGAAAGAGTAAAAGATGTAAACAAATTCTGGGACACCCGAATTCTTAACGAGGAAAGCAATGTTCAATTCGGAGAGGGCGGCGCCGGAACCTTTTCGGACGGAAAACTCAACACGGGAATAAAGGACAGCCGCAAGCAATTTGTCCTTGAAACCTTCGCACAGCACGGCGCTCCGGAGGAGATAACATACTCGGCAAAGCCGCACATCGGAACAGACAAGCTCTCAGAGGTTGTCACAAACATAAGAAAAGAAATTGAAGCCCTCGGCGGACAGGTTATCTTCGGTGCAAGGCTCACCGACTTAATAATATACAACGGCACGGTTCAGGGCGTGACCTATGAAAAAGATTCCCAAAAATTCGACATTGAAACAGACAAGGTGATTCCGGCAATAGGTCACTCCGCGAGAGATACAGTCGAAATGTTCAGAAGCAGAGGTCTCAACATAATTCAAAAGGCATTCTCAATCGGAGCGAGAATTGAGCACCCGCAAAGCCTTATAAACAAGGCGCAGTACGGAAAATTCGCCGGCCACCCCGCCCTGGGTGCCGCAGATTATAAAATGGCCTGTCACGGACTTCACGAGCGCGGAGCATACACCTTTTGTATGTGTCCGGGCGGAAGCGTGGTAGCCGCCGCAAGCTCTCCCGAAAGCGTTGTGGTTAACGGAATGAGCCCATACGCGCGCGACGGAGAAAACGCCAACTCCGCTTTACTCGTAGGAATTGAGCCTGCCGATTTCGGAAGCGACGACCCTCTGGCAGGCTTCGACATACAACAAAGGGTTGAGCGCGCCGCCTTCAAAATTGCCGGCGCTTCATACGCCGCTCCCGCACAGCTTACCGGTGACTTTCTCGCCGATAGACCCTCGACCGCCTGCGGAAATGTCAAGCCAACCTGTGCCACGGGAGTTACATTTTGCGATTTGAGAGAGTGCTTACCTCAAAAAACCGTACTGACTATGAAGGACGCAATTTTGAAAATGGACGAAAAACTAAAGGGCTTCGCCCTGTATGACTCGGTGCTGACCGCTCCGGAAACGCGTTCCTCTTCTCCCGTCAGAATACTCAGGGACAGCGACTATCTCGACTCCAACATAGGCGGTAGTTACCCCTGCGGAGAGGGTGCCGGATATGCCCGAGGAATTGTATCCGCCGCCT
>CALYOC010000153.1 GCA_945227095.1 uncultured Clostridia bacterium | reverse complement strand
GCTCTCAACTCAAATGAAGGCAACCGGAGAGGTTATGAGTATAGGCAGGACTATTGAGGAAAGTTTGCTCAAAGCGGTGCGCTCACTCGAAATCGGACTTGACCACATATATATGAAAAAGTTCGAGGATATGTCAAACCAAGAGCTTCTCGAATTTATCAAGGACGGAACGGACGAAAGACTATACGCAATCGCGCAGCTTATGAGAAAGGGCGAGGACTTAGGCCGTATAGCGTCGGCAACAAAGATTGATATGCTATTTCTCGACAAGATTAAAAATATCGTCGATTTCGAGCTTGTACTTCGCAAAAATCCCTTGGACAGGGAATACCTTCTTGACGCGAAAAGACTCGGATTCAGCGACAGCTTCCTCGGCAAGCTTTGGAATAAAACCGCTGAGGAAATATTCGCTCTGCGAAAAGAGTACGGAATTTTCCCCGTCTATAAGATGATTGACACCTGCGCGAGCGAATTTGAAAGCTATGTTCCCTACTTCTACTCAACATATGAAGAAGAAAACGAATCAATAGTCAGCGACAAGAAGAAGATAATCGTTCTCGGTTCAGGCCCTATCCGTATCGGTCAGGGCGTTGAGTTTGACTACTCAACCGTTCACGCGATAACAACTATTAAAAAATACGGATATGAAGCAATTATAATTAACAACAACCCCGAAACCGTTTCCACGGATTACACCACAAGCGACAAGCTTTACTTCGAGCCGCTCACCGTCGAAGATGTTATGAACATAGTTGAGCTCGAAAATCCCACAGGCGTAATCGCCTTTCTCGGCGGACAGACCGCTATAAACCTTGCAGAGCCGCTTATGAAAATGGGTGTTAAGCTAATAGGAACAGATGTAAAGGCAATCGAAAGAGCGGAAAACAGAGACTCATTTGAAAAAGTTATGTCTAAATTAAACATTCCGCAGCCCAAGGGTGAAGCTGTCACAAGCATTGAAGACGGAGTTAAAGCGGCGCAAAGGATAGGATATCCCGTATTAGTCAGACCGAGCTATGTCCTCGGCGGCAGGGCTATGCAGATTGTAGCAGATGAAGAATCCCTGAGGGTTTACCTTCAAAATGCGGTTTCAATAAATGAAAAGCAGCCTGTGCTTGTAGATAAATACATCGTCGGTAAGGAGCTTGAAGTTGACGCGGTCTGCGACGGAACGGATGTGTTTATTCCCGGAATTATGGAGCATGTTGAGCGTACGGGTGTTCACTCCGGTGACTCAATCAGCGTCTATCCCACCTTCAGCGTCAGCGAAAAGGCGAAGCAGACAATCATCGACTACACCGTTAAGCTCGGCAAGGGTATCGGTATAGTAGGTCTGTTCAACATTCAGTTCATAGTCGATAAAGAGGACAATGTATATGTAATCGAAGTAAACCCGCGCTCGTCAAGAACAGTTCCGTTCTTATCAAAGGCGACAGGCTACTCACTTGCGGATATTGCAACTCTCGCGGTATTGGGCAAGAGCTTGAAGCAGCAGGGCTATACCTCGGTTTACCCACCGGAGAAAAAGAGATGGTATGTAAAAGCACCCGCGTTTTCCTTCTCCAAGCTCAGCGGTATGGATGTTTACCTTTCACCCGAAATGAAATCCACCGGTGAAGCAATCGGTTACGACAAGACATTGACACGCGCACTCTACAAAGCACTCAAATCAACAGGTATGAGCGTCGATAACTACGGAACAATCTTTGTCACGGTAGCAGATAAGGATAAAGCGGAAGCGCTTCCCCTCGTCAGAAGATTCTACAACCTCGGATTTAACATTATGGCTACCGAGGGAACATGTAACTTCTTGGAAAGCAACTCAATCAGAACACACTCGATGAAAAAAATCAGCGAGGGCAGCGACGAAATACTCGACGCAATCCGCAAGGGATATGTGACATATGTGCTCAACACAAGAGATTTGAACAGCCTTGACCAAGAGACAGACGGCTCACAAATTCGCCACTGCGCAGTAGAAAACGGAGTCACAATCTTCACCGCTCTTGACACGGTAAAGGTGTTATTAGATGTACTTGAAGAGATGACTCTGACAATTTCCACAATAGACAGTGAATGAGGTAAATATGTATAAACACGCTATATATACAATAAAAAGCAACGAGAAAATCGCACCCGATGTGTTCCGAATGACTCTTACGGGAGATACGCAGTACATCATCCGACCGGGACAATTCATCAACATCAAGCTCGACTCATTTTATTTGAGAAGACCTATCTCCGTCTGCGATTACGGCAAGGACGGGCTGACCGTAATTTATAAGACGGTCGGAAGCGGAACACATCAGCTCGGCAAAATGTCCGCAGGTCAGACTCTTGACTGTCTGACAGGACTCGGGAACGGATTTGATACCTCAAAATGCCTTAAAGACGCGCTTGTTATAGGCGGAGGCGTGGGCATTCCCCCTCTTTACAAATTGAGCAAGGAGCTCATCGCACAAGGGAAAAATGTCAGCGTTGTTTTAGGATTCAACACAGCGCAGGAAATATTTTATAAAAAAGAGTTTGAGGATTTGGGTGCAAGGGTGTATCTGTGTACTGTCGATGGCTCGGCAGGAATAAAGGGATTTGTCACCGACGCGCTCAAGGAGGAAAATATTGATTACGACTACTTCTTCTCCTGCGGACCGGAGCCTATGCTAAAAGCCGTTTGCAACAGTACAAAAACCTCCGGACAGCTTAGTTTCGAGAGCCGTATGGGCTGCGGATTCGGCGCCTGTCTTGCCTGCTCTTGCAAAACGAAATACGGCAACAAAAGGATTTGCAAAGACGGTCCGGTGCTCGAAAAGGAGGAAATAATATGGTAAATCTCTCTACAAATCTCTGCGGCATAGAACTTGATAACCCGATTATTCCCGCCAGCGGAACATTCGGCTTCGGTTACGAATTTTGCGACTTTTACGATATAAACATTCTCGGCTCTCTCTCCTTCAAGGGAACTACTCAAGAGCCGAGATTCGGAAACGAGCTGCCGAGAGTCGCAGAGGTGAAATCCGGAATGATAAACTCTATCGGTCTGCAAAACCCCGGAATTACAAAGGTTATCGACGAGGAATTGCCAAAGCTGAGAAAAGTATTTAAAAAGCCGATAATCGCAAATATAAGCGGATTCAGCATTGATGAATTCAAGTATTCCTGCGAAAAAATAGACAAGGGGGAGCAGGTTGAAATAATCGAAGTTAATATTAGCTGCCCCAATGTCCACAACGGCGGAATGAGCTTCGGCACAAACCCTCAAACTGCGGCACAGGTGACAAAAGCAGTTAACAGCATCAC
>CALYOC010000152.1 GCA_945227095.1 uncultured Clostridia bacterium | reverse complement strand
AACTGCTTAGGGAAATGAGCTTAGACGAGCTTCCCGAACTTTGGAATATACTCAGGGGTGATATGTCCTTAGTAGGTCCGAGACCTCTTTTGACAGAATACCTTGAACTTTATAACGAGCGTCAAATGCACAGGCACGATGTCAGACCGGGACTCACGGGCTGGGCGCAGGTAAACGGCAGAAACACATTGTCTTGGGAAGAAAAGTTTGAATTAGATGTCGAGTATGTCGAGCAGGTGAGTTTTATTAAAGATATTAAAATTATCCTTATGACCGTCGGAAATGTTTTAAGGCGCGAGGGGATAAACTCCGAGACGGCAGTTACAATGGAGCGCTTTCAGGGAACAAAGGCGCCGCAGCAGATAGAGAAGTAATCTGTCTTGAAAGGTAGTGCAGTTATGAAAAAAGATGTTATCGTTATCGGCGCCGGCGGACACGGAAAGGTCGTTGCGGATATTGTTTTAAGCTCCGCAGACAATCTTTTGGGGTTTTTGGACGATTTCGCCTGTGGCGAGGTAATGGGGTACGAGGTTCTCGGCAGGACGGACGATTATACAAAATATCCCAACGCTTATTTTGTAATCGCTATGGGTTCAAATGAAATGAGAAGGAGCGTATCCGAGCGGCTTAAGGGCGTCAATTGGTACACGGCGATACACCCGTCGGCAGTTGTTTCGCAAAATGATGTCACTATCGGAAAAGGAACAGTCGTAATGGCGTGCGCCGTGATAAATCCCGGAGCTTCAATCGGTGAATTTGATATTATCAATACCGGCTGTGTTATTGAACACGACAACCGCATAGGTAATTTTACTCACATTTCGCCAAATGCAACGCTTTGCGGAACGGTAAGCGTCGGAGATATGTGCCATATAGGTGCTTCGGCTGTGGTTAAAAATAATATAAGTATTTGCAGTAATGTTACGGTGGGCGCGGCTGCCGCTGTTGTAAAGGATATTACTTCCGAGGGAACATACATCGGTGTGCCTGCGGTGCGGAGAGTAAAATGAAGATTCTTGTTTTAGCTAATTTTGATGTAGGGCTTTATAAGTTCAGGAAAGAACTTTTATCGGAGCTTATCAAGCAGGGGCACAAGGTGTATTGTGCCCTTCCGATGGGAGAACTTGTCTCACTTGTAAAGGAATTGGGGTGCGAGTTTATTGAAACTCCTCACTTGCAAAGACGGGGCACAAATCCCTTTGAGGATATTAAGCTGTTCAGACAGTATCTGAGCATAATTGATGAAGTCAAGCCGGATAGGATAATAACATATACCGTCAAGTGCAATATTTACGGTGGACTGGCGGCGAAGAGGAGGAAGGTTCCTTACTATCTGAATGTCACAGGGCTCGGCTCCTCGTTTCAAAGCGCCGGACCTTTACAAAAGCTTGTGAAATTTATGTATTCTCGCACCAATAAAACTGCACAGAAGATATTCTTTGAGAATGAAGACAATGCACGGATAATGTATGAAAACGGTCTTGCCGAAAAGGAGCAGATAGTAATAAACAACGGTGCCGGCGTAAATATTGATGAATATCCGTTTACCGAGTATCCGCAGGACGACGGCGTGACGAGGTTTCTTTTCATCGGCAGGGTTATGAAGGAAAAGGGAGTGGACGAGCTTTTCGACTGCGCGGTTCGTTTGAAAAAAGACTATGGCGACAAGGTGGAGTTTCATATAGTAGGACCCTTTGAGGAGAATTATTCGCAGCATGTTGTCGAATTGACAAAGAAAAATATAATTTATTTTTACGGTTATCAAAACGATGTCAAGCCGCTTATTAACGGAAGCGACTGCTTTGTCCTTCCGAGCTACCATGAGGGTATGGCTAACACTCTTTTAGAGTGTGCTTCTATGGGAAGACCGCTTATCACAACCGATATTCACGGCTGCAAGGAAGCCGTAATTGACGGTCAGACAGGTTACCTCGTCAATAAAGCGGACTCCTTTGACCTGTATGAGAAACTCAAAATGTTTGTTGAACTGCCCTTCGAAGAAAAGAGGAATATGGGAAGGCTTTCGAGAAAGCATATTGAAGAAAGGTTTGACAAGGAAAAGGTTGTCTTAAAGACAATTTCTTCATTGGATTTAAGTGAGATATGAAAGAATTTGTAACTTACTGCGGTAGGAGATTGCCGCGTACTGAAATTACTCCGGAAATACTTGAAAGAGTTAAGCGCGAGGAACTCGAAACACTAAAAGTTGTCCGTGATTTTTGCTTAAAGAACGATATTGAGATGCTTTTGGCATACGGCACTTTGTTGGGTGCGGTGCGTCATGAGGGGTTTATTCCCTGGGACGATGATATTGATGTGTATATGACCAGAGAGGACTACGATAGGTTTATTTCACTTTGGCAAAAATCTCACCCCGCCGGATACCTGCTTCAAAATAAGGATACGGACAGAGATTACACACAGGTGCATACAAAAATCCGTAAGGATAATACAACATTTTTGCAGCAGGGCGAGGAGAATTATTTATACCACAAGGGTATATTTATTGATATTTTCCCTCTTGACAGAATACCCGGAGGTTTTAGAAGGAAAGTATATAAAATGGCTGCGATGGTGTATCTTCTGTATGTGCGCGGCTTTATCCCTCCCGAAGCGAACAGAATTGTTAGGCTCGGCAGCAGGGTAATTTTGGGGTTAACGCCTAAAAAACTTTATTATCCCATATTGAAAAGAATTGAAAAATATATTACCGGCTTCAGTTCGGATGAAATGGATATGGCTTGCGTTGTGAGTATAAGTGGTATGAATAATTCCATTCCCGCTGAAGTTTTTTCAAAGCATTGTGAATTGAAGTTCGAGGATGATATGTTTTTTGCTCCGAAAGATTACGATAAGTATCTCACCATACTGTACGGAGATTATATGGAATTACCGCCGGAGGAAGAGCGGGTTTGGAAGCATCGTCCGTTGGTAATAGATTTAGAGAGAAATATTGAGGATATTGATTATGAGTGAGCCTTTGAGAGTGCTTCAGGTTATCGGAAGTATGAACTGCGGCGGCGCAGAAGCGATGCTGATGAATCTTTACAGAAATATTGACAGAAGTAAGGTTCAGTTTGACTTTCTCGTCTGCAATAAGGACAGAGCGTTTTATGACGATGAGATTGAGAGTCTCGGCGGTAGGATATACCGCGAGCTTGAGTATATAAACCCTTCTAATCTCATTTCTTATAAAGCCATTTGCGAGAGATTTATCAGGAAGCACAATTATAAAATAGTGCATTGTCATATCGGTTCAATTGCGTGGTTCGTGCTCTCGGGCGCTAAAAAATACGGAGCTTTTACAATAACTCATTCACAC
>CALYOC010000151.1 GCA_945227095.1 uncultured Clostridia bacterium | reverse complement strand
GCGAAAATGCCCAAGAGAATATATCGGCTCATAATTGCACTCACAGGCTGTGTAATAATTGAATGTGTCGCTTTAATACAAGTGTTTTCGGCAGGTTCGGATTACTCTTTATTGCCAACGCTCAAGCTCGAATCCCTTTTTGGAAAAATGAAAGCACCCAAGAAAGGGTGCTTTCATTTTTGGCGGAGAGCAAGGGATTCGAACCCTCGAAACAGCGTTGACTGTTTACACGATTTCCAATCGTGCTCCTTCGGCCAGCTCGGACAACTCTCCAAATAAATTTATTTTGTTAATTGCCTACATATTATAAACAATTTATATATAAAAATCAAGAGGAACTTTTAAAATATCTCTTATATAAGAAATTTTTACGCCTCCTGTTTCCGATAACGGCTGAATGTGTGAATGAAAAAGAATATTTTTTTAAAAAAATAATAGAAATAGAATAAAATAGGTGATAAAATAAAATTAAGAGGTACATCTTAAGTATTTTTACGGGGTGATTAGTGTGAAAGAGAAGGTAATCATTACTATCGGCAGACAGTATGCGAGCGGCGGTCGGGAAATAGGAAAGAAACTTTCCGAAAGGCTCGGAATAAAATATTACGATAAAGAGATGCTTACCAAGGCGGCAAAGGACAGCGGGATAAGTGAAGAAATCTTCGACACTTTTGACGAAAAAAAGACGACGAGCTTGCTTTATACATTGTCTATGGGCGGATACGGGTTGACCTCGGACGATGCAAAACCTTTGGCGCTTAAGGTTTATCTTGCTCAATTTGATGCGATAAAAAACATCGCCAAGGAGGGCTCAGCGGTAATTGTCGGCAGGTGTGCGGACTATATCTTAAAGGACAATCCGAACCTGTTTAGCATATTTGTAAGCGCGGATAAGGAAGACAGAACGGAGCGCGCTGTAAAGGAGTTTTCCATTACACACTCAAAGGCAAAAAGCATCATAAATAAGTATGACAAAGCAAGAGAGAGCTATTATAACTACCATACCGACAACAAGTGGGGAGAAGCGAGTACATATGATTTGTGTATAAACACATCGAAAATCAGCATTGATGATGCGGTGGATTTAATTTGCGACTATATTGAAAAAATAAGATGATTTGATATTAAAAAGGAATAGGCATATCACGAGTATGTCCATTCCTTTTTCTTTATGGCTTTATATTTTTTCTATGCTTAAAATTTGAGCCGTATCTTCTTGCACCTTAAATTTCACTTCAAAGCCGGCAAATTCAAAGCCGTACACTCTCTCGGAGTCATTTTGATATGACGGTCTTGGGTCCTGTGAAATCAGCTTTATCAGCGCCGCGCGTTTATCCGATTCAAGCTTGTTTAAAGTATCATCCTCATACTCAACCTTTAACATCTGTTCGCTTATATGCTCGCAAAAGCCGCTTTTCGCATTCTCGCGACAATCGGTGAAGGGGAGATAGGGCTTTATATCGTAAACAGGGGTGGAGTCCATCATATCCGCACCCGATATTTGAATAACCGTTCCCTGTTCGCTGTGAATTATCCTTTTGATTCTTACGCAGGAAAGACCTATGCTGTTCGGCCTGTTGGGAGAGCGGGTGGCAAAAACACCCATTCGCTTGTTCCCTCCGAGGCGCGGAGGTCTGACGGTGGGTGACCATTGCTTTTGCGCAAACTCTGAGAACCCCCATATGACCCAAAGGTGAGAGAAGTCTTCAAGACCGCGGAATGCTTCGGGAACGGAGTAATCCTTCTCGAACACGATGTATGAATCGAGTTCTTCAACCAATCCGCTTTGCCGCGGAATAGCAAATTTTGTCGGGAAATCACTTTTTATTCTTGCTATAATTTTCATCTTTTTACTCTAATGAATTTTATAATAAATTTCAGCAGGCGTCCGGCACCTGCTGAAATTTTTGACAAATATCTCAATTAAAATCTCATTGATTTATCTTCCGCTATACCTATCATATCGTCGATTTCGTATTTCTTTCCGTCTGTGTCGCGGACATAACCGTTTATACTTCCGAAAAGGATATGATAGCGAATGTCAATGACAAGCGCGTGAACCTCCATTTTGAAAATATCACCGATGTCAAAGGTCAGGTTTACCATATCGTGCTCATCCTTGACGGTCCATTGTGTATTATCCTCGTTATGTATAAATTTTACGGGTGGCAGAAGGCTTGAGTTATTTTGAAGCCAAATTAGGTTTTCGTTATAGTCATCGTGGTTCAGAGTCTGGTTCCTTGTCAGATTGAAGCCGAAGAAGCCCTTGTAGCCGTCATTGTCCATATTGCCCATGGTTGTTATCCAATCATAGTGCATTTTATAGGGATAATAGCCCTTGTGGTCGTCGATGATTGCGGTGGTGTTTTCGTTAGCTTCGATTCTTTTTCCGTCAATTTCGATGTATCCGTTCACTTTGAACAGGTCCTTTTGTGAGTACAGAGGTCTGTTTTTACCGAAGGGAATGCTGACAACGGATGGCAGGGATACGCGTTCAAGGGATACATCGTAATTAAATGTTCCGTTCTTATTATCATCGGCGCAGCCTTTGATAACCGCTTTTCCGTTTCCGAAGTCGTTGCTGAAGTGCATGGTGACATGCTTACCCTTTCCGGCTGTGCAGCTTCCGTCGAGAAGATTTTTAGCGATTTTGTATTGGCTTTTTGCAAGGTAGAAGTCCTGCCATGCTTTAAGCTTTTTCTCGTTTTTGTTGTACAAAATTGTGAGTCCCGTGCCGAAAATACCCATATCGCATACGGCGGTGAGGACTATGTACTCATCAAAATTAAGTTCTAATGCCTCCCATTCGGTATATCTCATTTTATTGAGTGAGGTGGGTAGTGTTGTGGGCTTCTTTATGTCGAGAAAGCTCATTTTTTGGAATTCCTTGTCAAATGTTCCGAAAACCGCAGTTCCGTTTTCGTCCACAATATCCTTCGGGGTCGGAACGGACTGCCTTTTCGGAGAAATAAAGCTCTTGTAATCTTCCATAGTATGTCTCCTTTATAAAGTCAGATATGTTCATACTGATTATAACATAATTTATGAACTGTTTACAATAGTTTTTAAAAAACCGTCGTTCCGGTTTGAACTTTTGACTAAAAATCAGCAAAAAAAATTCTAACCGGAGTTTTTTAGACGGACAAATCGGTTGATTATTGATTTTATTTATTATATAATTGTATATGTATAGATTTATAATAGTGCAGAGCTGCTTTTTACTTTAGATTCGTTGGCAATTTCCGGTGAGAAATTGTTGTGGAGGTAACTCTGTCTCTTATACACATCTCCGAGCCCACGAGACAAGAGGCCATATCGTATG
>CALYOC010000150.1 GCA_945227095.1 uncultured Clostridia bacterium | reverse complement strand
GCTCTCGGTGGAGTGGAGTGAAAACATCGAGAACGCACTGCCGGATAAAACAATAATTGTCAGAATTGAACGTGGAATTGAAGATGAAGAGCGGATAATATACATCGGCGGGGAGGAAGTTAAGAATGAAAGTATTTGCACTTGAATGTTCCGCTGTCACCGCCGCAACCGCCATAGTTGAAGACGGTAGGATTCTTCACAGCAATTTTCTTAAAACCGGTCTTACTCACTCCGAGACAATTATGCCTATGAGTGCTGAAACATTTGAAAACTCGGGTTTAAAGCCTTCGGATATCGACCTCTTTGCGGTGAGTGCAGGTCCCGGCTCATTTACAGGACTTCGCATTGGAATTGCAACTCTAAAAGGACTTGCCTTTGGCAGAGATGTGAAGTGCTGTGCAGTTTCAACACTTAAAGCAATTGCCTATAACTTTGATGATGCCGAAGCGACTGTCGTGTGCGCTATGGACGCGCGCAGGGAACAGATTTACACCGCAACTTTTAAATGCGGCAATTCGTCGGTGAAAAGGCTGACTGATGATGAGGCAGTTCCGGCAATAAGCCTTGCAGGCAGGCTCAACACATATTCCGGCAAGGTTATTATTGCGGGTGACGGCGCAGAATTGACATATAACATCTTGAAGGACAGTTGTCCGAACATCGTCCTCGCCCGTGAGGAGCAGATGTACCAAAACGCCGTCGGTGTTGCAAAATGTGCATTGGATGAAACGGAATATATAAACGCGGAACAGCTCGTTCCCACGTATATCAGATTGCCGCAGGCAGTCAGAGAGCTGAACAATAAGAAAAAGGAGAATTAAAGTATGAAAATTGCAATAGGAGCAGACCACGGCGGTTTTGCGCTAAAGGAGAGTGTGAAGAAATTCCTTGATGACTAGGTCTTCGAGTATCAAGATTTCGGCACATTCAGCGAGGAGAGTGTCGATTATGCTTTAATCGCCAAGGAGACTTGCTCGCATATTGTAAGCGGCGAATTTGACAGAGGAATACTGATTTGCGGAACAGGTATCGGCATTTCTATTGCGGCGAATAAGGTAAACGGTATCAGAGCCGCTTGTTGCAGTGATTATTTCAGCGCAAAGTTTACAAGACTTCATAATGACGCAAATGTACTTTGCTTCGGTGGCAGAGTTGTCGGTGCGGGACTTGCCAATGAGCTTGTAGATGTCTTCTTGTCCTCGGAGTTTGAGGGCGGCAGACATCAGCGCAGAATTGACCAAATTTCTCAAATCGAAAGTGAGCAAAAGAGCCTGTAATGTTCGGATATATTAAAGCCAATTTGCCTATGCTTGATGATGAGGACAGGCAGGTTTACAAATCAACCTACTGTTCACTGTGCAGAGCGCTCGGTAAAAGCTACGGCTTTTTTACCAAGTTTATATTGAACTACGACCTGACATTTTTAGCACTTGTCAAGCTCGCCTTATCCGACAGGGAACTAAAGGAAGAATTTGTTTTTTGTCCGTTTAAATGCAAAAAGTGCTCGGTATTTTCTGATGAAGAAATATTTAGGCAAATTGCCTGTGTGAGCATACTTTTGACATATGCTAAAATCAAGGACAATTTGAGCGACGAAAAGGGATTTAAAAAAATGTTATCCATAGTTATATATCCCTATTTTTTTCTTAAATACCGCAAGGCGCGCAGAGAATATCCGGAACTTGAAAAGATTGTTATGCCCGTTATTCCCTTACAGAAAAAGGCTGAAAGCGGGTACACCTGTATTGATGAACTTGCTCACCCTACGGCAGACGCCTTGGGTAATCTTTTTTCTTTCGGTTGCACCGATGATAATATTTATAAATTGGGATATTTTATCGGCAGGTGGGTTTATTTTACCGACGCGGCAGACGACAGGGCGGAGGATAAAAATAACGGCAGATTTAATCCGTTTCTAAGCGAAGAATTTACTGACGAACGGATTTTAGAGGTACTTAATTTCTCGTTGAGCGAGGCAATTTGCGCATTTGATGAAATTACGGTTAAAAGGTATAAAAAGATTATTGAAAATATACTTCTAATCGGCACCGGTTGTGTGCAAAACAGTATTGTAAAGAGGTGATTTTGTGAGCCCATATGAAATCTTGGGTATAAATGAAGGAGCGGGAATCAACAGCATTGACGAAGCGTATAAGCAAAAGTTAATAGAACTTGACTCCGTTTCTTCCTCTATTTCCGAAAGTGAATACAACGCTCGCAGATCTATCCTTGAAAATGCGTATGATGAAATCGTTCTTTCACACTCCGGAAGTTATTCTTCCCCCGACGTTGAAAAAAAGCAGTTTGGTGATATCAGAGCAAAGATTAAGGCGGGAAGGAATGAGGACGCGGAGATTTTACTCGACGGACTCTCCGCCGACAGGAGAGACGCACAATGGTATTATTTAAAGGGACTTGTGCAGTATAATAAAGGATGGCTTGAAGAAGCGTATTTGAACTTTGAAAAGGCTGTAAATATGGCTCCCGACAACGAAGAATATAAAAAGAAGTTCGATGAAGTCAATGACAAGCGCAGCGGAAGGTTTAAAGCAAACAGATTTAACAGGTCATATCCCGATTCCGAGGCGAACGACTGCACGCCTTGCAATATGTGCACAGGTATGCTTTGTGCGAATGCCGCCTGCGATTTGTGCCCCTGCACTTGCTGTTGTCTGTAAATGGAGTGATGATATAAATGAAAAGGGAAAAAATTTTTTCCATCGCCTTCGGTGGGATATTAACCGCGATTTCTCTGATAATACTTTTTGTGGGCAATATACCGTTTGCTGAATATATCGCGCCTGTCTTTGCCGGTGTGCTTATACTCTTTGCGTATATTGAGTTCTCGGCGAAAATAGCGCTGACTATCTACGGCGCGTGCTCTCTGTTGGCTTTAATAGTCTCTCCCAATAAAGAACCTGCACTTTTGTATATCTTCTTTTTCGGATATTACCCGGCTTTAAGATTTTTGCTTGATGAAAAGTTGAAAATAAAAGCTTTGTCATTTGTTATCAAAATTTTAATTTTCAACTGTTCTATGGCGGTGGCTTATCTGATTTTAATTTTTGTTTTCGGTATGCCGCTTGATGAAATGGGAGACTTGGGAAAGTATTCATTTGTGATATTGGGCGCCGCGTTGAATATTGCGTTTTTGGCTTTTGAATTTTCCTTGAAATCATTTGCCTTGTTTTACACGAGAGTTTTGCAAAAGAAAATACATCATATCTTTAAGTTAAAATAGAACTAAGTTATTTAATTAAACTATATAATAAAGCACCGAATTGCGCGTATTCGGTGCTTAACTTTATCTTATTATTACCGGATTCGAGGTCATTTCCGT
>CALYOC010000149.1 GCA_945227095.1 uncultured Clostridia bacterium | reverse complement strand
TCTTTCTTCTGCGAGTACCGATAACGTTGTTACAGAAGGTAAAGGCAGACCATATCAAAGCACTATTGACGCCGCAAAGGCAAATATTCAAGCGGCAATCGATGCTCTTGTAGCAATCAAATACTACAATGTAACATTTGAATACGAGCAAGCCGACGGCACTGTCAGCACAACCGACAGTTATAGGGAGGGCGCAATGCCTGTAGCTCCCGTTGTTTCCGGCTTCTCTAAGGGTGATTATAACTACACCTTCAAGTCTTGGGATAAAGAGATTGCAGCCGTTTCCGGCGATGTTACCTATACAGCCGTATTTGATAAGACATTTGTACCTGCAAATGTCAGCGCATATATTTCCGCTGTAAACAGCGCTAAAGATAAGCTCGCTCTTGACACTTGGACTCAGGCTTCCGCAGATGCTCTCAGAGCGCTCTACGCTGACTACGATTCAGTAATCGCAAGCGGAATTTCGAATCAGAGCACGGTTGACTCCTTAACTGCACAGATTCAGGCGGCAACCGAGTCACTTGCAGTTCAGTATTACACAGTTACCTTTAACTTCAAGAATGCCGCAGGTAGAGACTATACCGATGTTCAGAATATCGCTCGTCACTCCGCACCGGTAGTTCCTGATATTCCGAGCTATGACGAAGGCGGATTCACATATGTATTCAATGGCTGGAATCCCTCTGTTGTATCGGATGTAACGGCTGACGCCACTTATACTGCTAAGTATATTAACAGTGAGAACGCGGCTGATTTCACCGCTTATAACGCGGCAGTTTCCGCTGCTAACAATAAGATAGCCACAGGCAAATATGCTTCTGACGAAGCGATGGCGGCACTCGTTACACTTCTTGGAACAGATGTTTCATCATGGGGTGCTTCCAAGCAGGCTGAAATTGACAAACTCGCTCAGGACATCGTGGCCGCAACTGAGGCTCTCAACCTCAAGAAGTTTGAGATTACATTCGTTTATCAGACAGCGGATGGCGAGAGCAGAGTTTCGAGTCAAGTTGTCATTGACACTATGCCTGTTGCTCCTTCCGTAAGCGGATATTCCGCAGGCGACTATGACTACACCTTTGTTTCTTGGGATAAGGAAGTGGTATCTGCAGCGGAAGATACAGTTTATACTGCAGTATTTTCCAACACATTTGTAAGTGCTGACTACACCGCGTACAATGCGGCAGTTGCTGCGGCAAACGCCGAGCTTGATAAGGACATCTACACCGATGAGAGCGTTGCCGAGCTCAGACAGGCACTTTCCAACAATGTCTCCGGCTTGGGCAGAACATCTCAGAGTGTTGTTGATAACGCAACAAGCGCAATCAATGCGGCAGTTTCCGCACTTACAGTAAAGACATTTACAATTACATTTAACTATAAGAACGGATTGTTGAAGGAAGTTGTTGTTGAAATCAACACGGTTCCGGAGATTCCGGCAGAGGTTAAGGAGAATTACACCGAAGGCGATTACAACTACACCTACAAGGGACTTGACAGAGAGGTTGAAGCCGCTGTTGCAAATGTAGTATATATCGCACAGTATGATTCCGAATTCCTTGCCGCTGATTACACAGCATACAACGAGGCACTTTCAAGTGCTTCCGATAAAGTGCTTCAGACGGGTAATTATACATCCGCTTCTATTGCCGCACTTCAAAATGCAATCGCCGCTAATACAGTAGCCTCCAACTTGGGCGCAAGCCGTCAGAGCGAAATTGATGAGGCAACAGCAAATCTCATCGCTGCTGTAAACGCACTTGTTAAATTAGCCGACAAGAGTGCACTTCAATCTCTTTACAATGAAGCACTTGTCAGCATTACACCTGTGATTGATAGATACACAACTTCAACTGCGGCTGCATACACCGCTGCTATGGAGCAAGCTAAGACACTTCTTGATGTTGAGCTTGACGAGACCAGACAGGGCGAGCTTGATGCCGCTCATGCAGCGCTCAGCGCAGCTATTGGCGGACTTAAGGGCAAGGCTAATCTCAATGACCTTCGCGCAGCTCTTTTAGTCGCAAATTCACAGCCGACAGATGGATATACTGCTGAAAGTGTTGAGGCACTCAGAGTAGCAATCACCGCCGCTGAGGAAGTAATCATCAATGCCGATGATACCGAGCAGTCGGTTGTCGATGCCGCTACTGATGCTCTTAAAGCCGCTGTAAACGGTATGAAGGTTGACAAATCCGAACTTGAAGCAATCATCAAGGTTGCACAGGCGACAGATGTAACAGGCTACACCGCTGAAACCAAGGAGGCTCTTGCTCAGGCACTCTCCGCAGCCCGCGCTGTATTCAGTGACGAGAATGCTTCCGTAGAAGATGTTGCACAGGCAGTAAGTGCACTTAGAAATGCACTTGACAACCTCAAGGTTGACAAGACCGCTCTTGAGCAGCTTGTAAGCAATGTTTCACAGGAAATGGCTGAACCCGGCTTTGCCGATAAGTACACCAAGAAGACCTTGGCGGCACTTAAAGACGCTGTTGACGCAGCTAACGAGGTTCTCGGAAACGATAGTGCTTCCGTAGCTGATGTTGTAAAAGCGTATGATGACTTGAACAAAGCTTATAAGGCTCTTGAAAAATTGGGAGATAAGGAAGCACTTCAAAATCAGTATGATGTAGATATTGACTTCGTAACTGACGAATACACCGACACAAGCGTTAAGAAATTCAACAACGCTCTTGCCGCTGCTAAGGAAGTTCTTGAAAATCCGGATGCTTCCCAGGCTGAAATTGATGCAGCTCTTGCAGCACTTGTTGCAGCAAAGAATAGCCTTGTTAAGAAGCCTGTTGTTTCCGACCTCGATTGGAGCGAATGGGACAAATATGTTAAAATTGCAAACGCCATGAAAGAATCCGGCTCTTATGTTGCCGAGGATATGGCTGCAATTCAGAGATTTATTGACAGCGTTATCGCTTACGGAGTAGATTCACAAGAGCAGCTTGACGAATACACCGATACTCTTAAGGGTATGATTAGCGGTGCAAGCCTTCTCAAGCCTGTAAACGGTCACTTCTCCGGAAAGCAAAACGCGTCCTCCGGCTCATCGAAGACAGGAGATAATGCTTCACTTGCAGTAATGGGAACAATCCTTGCATCTGCACTTGGTCTTGCAGCAGTTTCTTTCAAAAGAAAGAAGAAGGAAGACTAATCTTATAGAAAAGATTTAAAAAATTCTAAAATTTCCGTTTTAAAGCGGGTGGACTCGTTCCACCCGCTTTTTATCTGTCTTTGTAAAATGTGAAAAATGTGTTATTATATTATCCGTAATACTTGGTTAAGGTGAGGAGAGTTGAA
Organism: uncultured Clostridia bacterium; assembly: GCA_945227095.1. Classification (GTDB taxonomy): domain Bacteria; phylum Bacillota; class Clostridia; order Oscillospirales; family Acutalibacteraceae; genus CALYOC01. Next base: position 35 of record CALYOC010000149.1, on the reverse strand, counting down.
CACAATATGCCGAAAATTTGATATTACGGCGTATT
>CALYOC010000148.1 GCA_945227095.1 uncultured Clostridia bacterium | reverse complement strand
ATACCAAAAGGAAATATTACAAAGGTTCAGGGTAAAACGCAGTCGTTTTTACAAAGTATTGAGAGAACAACCATTGTTATAAATGACAGACTTAAAAGCCCGGTGAGATGTATTTTTGCGGACGATATTATCAAAATTTCCTGCATAAATGCAAATGTTAGGGTGTTTGACAAAATTCCGGCGCAGATAATGGGAGCCAGAGTTGAAATAGGTTTTAACGGAAAATTCTTCCTCGACGCGCTCAAGGCAGCCGACTGCGACGAAATCATTATTGAAATGAACGGAACGCTCAATCCAATTAAAATAACACCGGTTGAGGGAGATAATTTCTTATTTATAGTGCTTACCTGTAGACTTAAAAACTGATTATGAAGATAAATATAAAGATAAAACGAAAAAAAGAAAAAACCGTACCGATAAATACGGAATTTATAAAGCTCGACAGTTTTCTAAAATTCTGCGGTGTTGCCGATACGGGCGGAATTGCAAAAATTCTTATAAACGAAGGCCTTATAAAGGTTAACGGAAAACAATGCTTTTCAAGAGGTAAAAAAATATATAAGGGCGATTATGTCCAACATGAGGGTTTTATATATAAGGTTATATAAGTTATGATAATATCTGATTTAAAAATAAAAAAATTCAGAAATATAGCCGATATGAAAATAAAACCTTGTGAGAGTGTAAACATAATTTACGGAAAAAACGCACAGGGAAAGACAAATCTTCTTGAAAGCATATGGCTGTTTTCGGGGCAAAGGCCGTTCAGAAACTGTAAAGACGCGGAAATGATAAAATTTGACGAATCATTTTTTATAAATGAAATATCATTTTCAAGCTTCGGCAGAGAACAGACGGCGAAATACGTAGTAGATAAGAAAAAGACAGTTTTTCTAAACGAAATAAGGCTGGACAGTATCAAGGAACTGACGGAAAATTTTCCCGCGGTAGTATTTTCTCCGTCTCATATGTCGCTGATAAAGGACGGTCCCGCCGAAAGAAGAAGGTTTTTAGACTCATCTCTTATTCAGATAAAGCCGGGCTTTTCAAATATCCTTTCAAAATATAACAGAAATGTTCAACAGAGAAACTTAATTTTAAAGGATTACAAGGCTCATCCCGATGTACTCGGAATGTTGGAAATTTTTGAGGACAATATAGCAAAAATAGGGGCGAAAATAGTTTTTCAACGGCTTGTATATACAGATTACCTCGCAAAGAGCGCAAGAGAGATTTACAAAGGTATATCCTCCGGCGCAGAGGGCTTTAACATTATGTATAATCCGTCATTTGAAGTGGAGGATATAGACGAAAAATCCCTTGAAAAATCAATAAGAATTGCCCTTATTAAAAACAGAAAAGAAGATATTTTAAACTGCGTGACAAGCGTCGGACCTCACCGGGACGATATTGAAATATTATTAGACGGTGTTTCCGCGAGAAGATTCGGTTCACAAGGGCAGCAGCGCTCCTGTGTTTTAGCTCTCAAATTGGGAGAAACCGCCGTCCTTGAAAAACAGACGGGAGAAAAGCCGGTAATTCTGTTAGACGATGTAATGAGCGAGCTCGACGAAAAAAGGCAGGACTATATTTTACATCATCTTGACAATTACCAAGTATTTATTACCTGCTGCGACCCGACGCCGCTTTTAAAATTAAAAAAAGGAAAAGCCTTTTTTATTGAAAACGGGACAAGCGAGGAAAAAGATGTATCTTCATTTGGGTGAAAAGGTGATGGTTTTAGATTCTCAAATTTTGGGAATCTTTGACATAGACAATACGACGGTGATGAAAAGCACAAGATATTATCTGACTCTGGCGGAAAAAACGCACCGAGTTATAAATGTGTCCTATGAATTGCCGAAATCCTTTGTGGTGACGCAGGAAAATGGTGAAATTAAAATATATATTTCTCCCATATCACCGCAGACATTATTAAAGAGAATAAATAAAAACAAAGTTATTTGATAAATGAGAAGGAGTTTTCCTTATGACAGCAGAAAACAAAGAAATTTTTGAAAACGAGCAAACCGTAGTTCTTGAAGAAGAGGATATGGATACTTCCGTTACAGAGGAGTATAATGCCGATTCTATTCAAGTATTAAAAGGTCTTGAAGCGGTCAGAAAAAGACCGGGTATGTATATAGGCTCGACAGGACCGAAGGGCTTACATCACTTGGTTTACGAAATTGTAGATAACTCAATTGACGAAGCCCTGGCGGGAGTGTGTACGCATATCGAGGTTGAAATTTTACCGGGAGATATTATCACGGTAAGAGACAACGGCCGTGGTATTCCTGTCGGAATAAATGAGGAAATGAATATGTCCACCGTTACGGTAGTTCTCACGCAGCTTCACGCCGGCGGTAAATTCGGCGGAAGCGGATATAAGGTTTCCGGCGGTCTGCACGGAGTCGGTTCTTCTGTTGTAAATGCTCTCTCCGAATGGTTGGAGGTTGAAGTTACTCAAAACGGAAAAATTCATTCTCAAAAATTTAAGCGGGGCGAAGCGGTTAACGATTTAACCGTTATCGGTGAAAGTGACGGACACGGCACATTTATAAAATTTAAAGCAGACCCGGAAATTTTCACGGAAACAACTGTATATGAATACGAGGTTCTTGAAAGAAGACTTCGTGAACAGGCTTTTCTCAACGCAGGATTGTCAATTAAACTGACCGACAGGCGAGAGGAAGAGGTCAAGGAGGAAACATTCTGCTATGAGGGCGGAATTAAAAGTTTTGTAGAATATATAAATAAAACAAGAGGACTCACAACTCTGCACGAGGATGTCATTCACTTTTCAACAACGATTGAAGACAAATCGGCGGAAGTCGCACTTATGTATAATGACTCTTATAACGAGCTTGTATTATCCTTTGCCAACAACATAAGAACTATTGACGGCGGAACGCACGAGAGCGGATTCAGAACTGCGCTGACAAGAGTGTTCAACAATTACGGAAAGAAATTTAAAATACTTAAGGAAAATGACAAGCTACAAGGTAAAGATGTCCTTGAAGGACTCACCGCAGTTGTCAGCGTAAAGCTCACCGAGGCACAGTTTGAGGGACAGACAAAGGGTAAACTCGGAAACACGGAAATGACGCAGCTTGTTTCGCAGATGACATACAATAAGCTGATGACCTACTTCGAGGAAAATCCGTCGGTTGCAAGAGCAATTTACGACAAGGCGCTCGAAGCGGCAAGAGCCAGAGAGGCGGCGAGAAAGGCGAGGGACCTCGCGCGCAGAAAGGGAGCGCTCGACAACAACAGGCTTCCCGGTAAGCTTGCCGACTGTACTGAACTGTACCCGAGTAAGCCCGAAATTTACTGCGTCGAGTGAGATTCCGCGGTCGGC
>CALYOC010000147.1 GCA_945227095.1 uncultured Clostridia bacterium | reverse complement strand
AGTTCTGCATTATATCAATTCCGCAACCACCTATTTCAGCCGCCTGATCAATTACTTGCTCGGAAATATTACGGCATAAAATCTGAAGCTCGGTCTTGGGCAGAAACTCTCTGACCTTACGAAGATACTCTACATTATACCCGATTACGACTGCCGACCCGTCGAGTTTTTTCGATTTGAGCAAATCGCAGAATTTCTTGACATCAAAATTCTCCTTCTGCTTAATTTCAATCACAGGTCTCATACCATATTTGGCGCATATCTCCAAAAAGCGGCTTAATGTCGGAACTTTCTCCCCTAAATAAAGCTTTGCATTAGAGCCGTTATTGATTCCCGCCTGCAAAATCTGCTGCGAGGTCATTTCGCTGATTTCGCCTTCGGAATCGGTCATTCTGTTAAGCGTTGCGTCGTGGCTGACAAAAAACTCACCATCCGCAGACTGATGTATGTCACACTCGCAATACTTAAAGCCGTATTCTCCCGCCTTAGTAAATGCGGAGGCGGTATTTTCGGGTGCTATACAGCCCAATCCGCGGTGAGATACAAGCTCAACCTTATCCGCAAACGGCAAATTCTCTTTCGGCTTTGCGTGCTTTGCCGCATTCTCCATATACTTTACCACGCACGAGGCAAGTATCGCAACCACGGCAAGCGCCGCCAAAACAATCAATACAATCTTTAACGCTAAACTCATTTTACTTCTCCTAACTATGTTAATTATAAAGATTTGACATATCCGCTGATTTGGTTTAAAATTTAATAAATAAATTTATGAACGGAGCAAAATATGAACTCATTCGAACTATTCCACGATTGTGTGAAGGATATATCACTCTCACCCGTGTTTCAAAGCATGGACAAATTTGTTCAACACGGCGATATAAGCACTATGGAGCATACAATTTGCGTCGCCTACTGCGCTTTTAATCTCGCAAGGAAAAAGGGACTTGACTACCGCACAACTGCGAGGGGTGCTTTGCTTCACGACCTCTACTTATACGACTGGCACATAAAGGACTTTAAGAAAAGGCCCCCTTTGACGCACGGCTTTACGCACCCGGCAAAAGCCGCCGAAAACGCGAAAAAATACTTCAATATATCCGACGCGGAATATAAGATTATCAGAAATCATATGTGGCCGCTGACTATTTTCCACATACCTCCGACAAAGGAGGCGCTTACAGTATCCCTTGCAGACAAGCACTGTGCCTGGAGAGAAACAATGGGAACATACGACAACAGCCCGCTCAGAAAAGAGATTAAAAAATACATCTCATTCATACAAAGCGATAACTGAACGCTCAAAAACGCTGAAATGACATTCAGCGTTTTTAATTTTACTCATTTGTAAAACCTATTTGTTTTTAGAAGTTTTGGAACGAATCTTTTCCTCTTTTTGCTGTTCCTTCTTCTCCTTATTGCGCTCGATATGTTCGAGTGCTTTTTCTTTAAGGTCATCGGAGATATTTTTATCCCTGCTGAGCTTGATGTCCGGCATATTCTTGAAAAAGCGAGATTCGCCGTTGCTGATTTTAGACATCTTCTCGTTATACTTTTCCTTAATCTTCAGCGCGGACTCGGTCATATATTCATTAAATCCCTTTTCGGAAATCTTTGTGCCGAAATCTTTCATTAAGACTGAAACCCTGCTGTTTTTAATTTTGTTTATCAACTCTTCCTTGTTTTCAGAACCGGATTTTTCAGCCCATGCTTCCATTTCCGATTTAATCTTCGCAAGGAATTTAACCTTTTGAGAGAGCTTGCTCGCCATAATTGCAGAGAGGATACTGTCCGCCAACAATATCGCGTATCCTACAAGCATAATTACATACACAACTCGCTTGGGTGCATACGAGAGCGGCAGAGCGACGAGACAGGGATGCAAAAATGAAATAACAATAATACTCATAAGTCCCCACAGCGCACCGATTGAAAGACAGGCTCTGCCGTGAAAATTAAACCTGTAATCGCTATAATCCCACCATCTCATATTGAATAATTTTTCCATTATCCAGCTGACGAATATTTCAAGAAGACTGCACACAAGTCCGCCGCCGACAAATATTGCAAAATACTTATAATCAAAGAAGACATCTCTACTGCCCTGCGGAAGAAAGTCAATGGTAAAGCGAATGGGCTCAAGCGCATTTAACGGAGCCAAAAGAAATACCATACTCACTACACCGAAGCTGTATATCGGAATAAACGGACCGAAAAGAAATCCCCTGTTTACCCAATGCTTCTCCCTCGCGCTGACAACACAGCTTTCAAAAATCCAGCCTATTACACCATAGACAAGAAAATACTCAAAAATCTCAAATAAACTCAAACCGAAAATTTCGGTGGAGACTAAAAAGTTGTAAAACATAATAATACTTCCCATAAAAAATTTCTAAACTAAAATGATTGTACCATATTACAAAGAAAAATCCAATGAACAAATTGTTAATTATTTCTTATTGCTTTGCATTTTAAGACTCTCTGCCAAGGAATACCTGCACCCGCAATAATTCTGACGGTAGAGATTATACTCCTTGGAGAGTTCAATACTTCGTTTATAGCCGTTTTTCTTCTTAAAATCGGCGGGAAAATAACGCGGTGTGCCGTCATTTTGAATTTCAAAGCCCAATTCATTTATCTTCTCACAGTTTTTATACGGGCTGACGGAAAGAGTTGTTGTAAAGTAATCATACTTCACACCGGCAAACTCCGCTACCTTTTTCATTCTAAACTCAAAGCACTTAAAGCACCTCTCGCTGCCCTCTCCCAAGCTTTCAAGTCCTTCAACCGCTTGGCAAAATTCGAGATTGTCATAAGGAATTTCAACAAGTTTAACCTCCGGAAACGCCTCTCTGATAAGTCGTCTTTGCTCGCTCAATCGATGCTCATACTCCTCATACGGCTCGATATTCGGATTGTAAAAAGCGACGGTTATATCGAAATACTGCGAAAGATACTCGAGCACATAGCTGCTGCAAGGGCCGCAGCACGAATGAAGTATAAGACTCTTTCTCCCGGTGAGAGAGGAAATTATTTTTTCTGATTCCTTTTGATAATTTACTTTCATAGCTACCTGCACACATTATAAATATATTTTAATTATATATAATAATATACCTTATGTAAAGCATATACTTAACCGAGGTGTATTTTTTATGAAAATTCTGATAACAAATAAGAAAAAACTATTTATAGTGCTGAGCGTGATTTTGCTGATTGCCGTCACAATAGTAGGAGTGACATATTTTAGAACTCAGAGTGTTTCCGGCTCAAACCGCGAATTGCCTATCTACTGCGTTGAAACACCGAAAAAGCAAGTAGCTATAACATTTGACTCGGCTTGCGGCTCCGATGACACGGACCAAAGAAGAAATTT
>CALYOC010000146.1 GCA_945227095.1 uncultured Clostridia bacterium | reverse complement strand
GTATAAATTCAGAAGCGGAGATTTAGGCGACGAGGAATGGAAACGAATTTCCGAATCGGCATATAATTGCCTGTCCGCGAATATATATTTGGACGATACCGCCGGAATTACGGTGACGGAAATTAAAAGCCGTATTCGCCGTATGCGCGGAGTTGACGCGGTTATCATAGACTATCTCGGACTTTTGAGAAGCAGCGAGAAGAAGGAAAACCGTGTGCAGGAGGTTTCGGGAATTACAAGAGAGCTTAAAATGATGGCAAAGGAGCTCAACATCCCTGTAATTGTCTGCGCACAGTTAAACCGTGGCTCCGTGGACGGAAAGGTTAAGGTCAGACGACCGCAGCTGACCGACTTGAGAGAGTCGGGCTCTATTGAGCAGGATGCGGATATTGTAATGTTCCTGCACAGGGAGGCTTATTATAACTCCGGTGAGGAAGATATGGACGAAAGCGGACAGCCTGCGGATTTGGGAGCGACGGATTTGATTGTCGCCAAGAACAGACACGGTGAAACGCGTACAATTAAGCTTCATTTCGATATGTCTCATACGCGGTTTACCGCAGTGGATTTCATTAAGGAATAGTGTGTTGGAAGAAAAGATTATTTCCGTAATTGAAAAATATAATATGTTTTCTTCGGGCGGCTCGGTAACTGTCGGATTGTCCGGAGGGGCGGATTCCGTGTGCCTTACGCATTTTCTCAAAATGAATGAGGACAGGTTTAATATCATAGTCAGCGCGGTGCATATCAACCATATGCTCCGAGGGGAACAGGCGCAAAGGGACGAGGACTTTTGCAAAGGCTTTTGTGAAAAATTGGGTGTTCCGCTCAAGGTATTCCGAAAAGATATTAAATCTCTTGCCGAACGGCAGAATATCGGTACAGAGGAGTGCGGCAGAAATGTCAGGTATGAATGTTTCGGCGTTCAGGGCACGGACTATATTGCAACGGCGCACACCTTGAGTGATAATCTTGAAAGCATTTTGATGAACTTAATGCGCGGTACGGGGCTCAACGGAATTTGCGGAATACCGCCCGTAAGGGACAATATTGTCCGACCGCTTATTGAATGTACGCGTGAAGAAATTGAGAAATATAACAGAGATAATTCACTCGGTTATGTTGAAGATTCTTCAAATTCTACGGATGAATACACAAGAAATAAAGTAAGGCACAATGTTGTTCCGGAACTTTTGAGGATAAATTCTTCTCTTTACAGTAATTTAACAAAATTTTTAGATAATGTTAACGAGGACAGGGTATATTTAGAAAGCGTGAGTCTTGCCGCCTTGGAGGATTGCCGAGTTAAGGGAGGCTTTGACGCAGGAAAAATTTCAGCCTTGCCCGACGCATTGAAGCACAGGGTGATTGCTTTAGCGGTTAAGGAGCAGGCGGGTGTGACACCTTCGAGATTTCATATTCTGTCAATATGCTCGATTTTAGCCGGTGGGAAAGTGCAGATAAACGGCGCTAACACCGTCAGGGTGAGAAATTCCGTGTTAGATTTCCCAAAGCATACTCCCGATTTACAGTGGAAGGTCGATTTACAAATAGGGAAGAATTATTTCCCGTTTGGAGAAATAGATTTAGAGATAAAATCTTTTGACGGAAGGATTGCCTCGGAGAAATCAGTGCTCAGGTTAGACGCCGATAAATTCAAATTTCGGCTGACAGCCCGCTCAAGAGAGCCGTCGGATTCATACCGGATTGGTGACCGAGGTGTTACAAAGAGCTTAAAAAAGTTGTTTAATGAACTTGGCATATTGCCCGAAAACCGATGTAAAATTCCCGTATTTACCGCCGGTGAAAGGGTGCTCGGCATTGCGGGGCTTGTGCCTGTTAAGGAGTTTAAAATCAGTCCGTCAACAAAAAGTGTATTGGAAGTGAGGGTGAAGTACAATGATGAAGGATGACATCAAGGAAGTTTTGTTTTCAAAGGAGGACCTTGATAAAATAGTAAAAAGACTCGGTCGGGAGATAACTCAAACATATCAGGACGACGAGTTGTATTTAGTTACACTGTTAAAGGGCGCGGTAGTGTTCTTTACTGATATAATCCGTGAGATAGATTTGCCTGTCGAAATGGATTTTATGGCGGTTTCAAGTTATAAAAACGGCACCTGCAGCAGCGGAGAGGTCAAGATTGTCAAGGATTTGAGTGAGCCGATAGCGGGAAAGAATGTGTTGATAATCGAGGATATTCTGGACAGCGGCAAGACTCTTTCCTATATTATGAATGTGCTTGAACAAAGAGGTCCGAAATCTATTCGTATCTGCACATTGTTTGATAAGCCGGAGCGCCGAACCGTAGATGTTCAGGCTGATTATGTCGGCACGCAGGTTCCCGACGAATTTATTGTCGGCTACGGCCTTGACTATGCGGAGAAATACAGAAATCTGCCGTATGTCGGTGTATTAAAGCCGGAGATATACAGTAAATAGATTATTGCAGTAATGCAGTAAAAGCACATTAGTGCAAATATAAGTTTCTCTAAGAACTCGAAAAGGAGAATGATATGAACGAAAGTCCGAAAAAACCCGAAAAGAAAAATAGCATCAACTGGAAAACATTGGTTTCCTATATGCTGATGCTGGCAATTTTTGTTGGGGGAATAGTGCTGTTAGGTTCTTTTAACGACAAGCAGCAGGGAAAGGAAAAGCAATACTATGAGGTTGTTGACTTATTCCGCGAGGATAAAATTGCCGAATATACTCTCAATTTGAGCAACGGAAAATTGGAGTACACATTGAAATCTGAAAAAACCAAGAAGCCGTATCAATATACCGTCCCGAATGTCAGTATGTTCTTGGATGATGTTCACGACCATGTGATTGAGTACAACACCAAGAACCCCGACAGTGAGGTTAAGGCAGATTACAAAGCAGGTAAAAACTATTCTGTGCTTTGGAGTATGCTGCCGACGTTACTTTCATTGATTGTATTAGTCGGATTATTCTATTTCTTTATTAAGAAAACAGGCGAGATGGGCGGCGACCACCGAAGCGCTATGAATTTCTATAAGGAGAATGTCAGAAAGAAAAACGACTCAGATAAGAAAATCCCCTTTGATGATGTCGCCGGCGCAGACGAGGATAAAGAGGAGCTTTCCGAGATAGTCCGTTTTCTTAAAGACCCGTCAAAGTTCAATGCGCTCGGCGCGAGAATACCTAAGGGCGTTCTTTTAGTGGGTCCTCCCGGAACAGGTAAGACATTATTAGCTAAAGCCGTCGCGGGCGAGGCGAATGCGCCGTTTCTGTCGATTTCGGGTTCAGATTTTGTTGAGCTTTATGTCGGCGTAGGTGCTTCCCGAGTCAGAGATTTGTTTGAAAATGCGAAGAAGCAGGCGCCCGCTATCATCTTTATGGACGAAATTGACGCCGTGGGCAGCCCCCGCGG
>CALYOC010000145.1 GCA_945227095.1 uncultured Clostridia bacterium | reverse complement strand
GAGTAGTGCTCTTTCTCCATGTTCTTTTTCGTCGTTTTCTACTACTTCTCTTTTAATATCTACGCATTGGTAAATCATTTCTTCAAGAAAATCTTCGGGATTTTGAGCTTCCAGCCTTTCAAAGAGCGACTTGCTTTTTATCGCGCCGTATTTGATAGCCTCGCCCATTCCGTCGATAAAGTATTCCTTGGGAAGTGTTTTTAATACATCTGTATCTATAAGAACTAAAATCGGTTGATGAAAAGCGCCTACAAGGTTTTTTCCGGCAGGCAGGTCGGCACCTGTCTTTCCACCGACCGAGGAGTCGATTTGTGCAAGAAGAGATGTCGGAATTTGAACAAAGTCAATTCCTCTGAGGTAAATCGAAGCGGTAAATCCTGCCATATCTCCGCAGACGCCGCCTCCCAGAGCGACAACAAGGTCTTTTCTCGTCAATCCGTTTTGTGCGAGAAAGGTGAGCATTTGCGACACCGTGGCGAGGGTTTTATTTTCCTCTCCGGCTTTAAACTCAAAGTAGCAGGTTTCATAGCCCGCTTTATTAAGAGAGGATAACACCTCGGCGGAATATATTTTGCCGACATTTGAGTCGGAGATTACCGCGATTTTTTTTGCCTGTGACAGTTTTTTAATTTCTTCGCCGCAGGAGGATAGTATTCCTTTGCCGATAAAAATATCGTAAGGTGAACTTGTGTTAACTCTCAGCGTTCTCATCGTCTAATTTCTCCTTGATTAAGCGGCTTTCTTTGAGTAATTTTTTCAGCGTTTGCTCGTCTGAATCTTCAATTGCCGATTTGAATTTGTTAAGATTTCTTATCAGGCTGTCAATTTCCTCACAAAGCGCGACCTTGTTGTCAATAAAGAGCTCTGTCCAGAGTATCTCATTTATTTTTGCAACTCTTGAAACATCCTTAAAGCTTCCGGCGCTGAAGCCGAAATGCTTCATACTGTTAGGACTTAGCACATATGCGCAGGCGAGGACATGTGCAATTTGAGAGGTAAAGGCGATGATTCTGTCGTGCTCCTTTGCCGTAGTCACCGCCGTCCTGCCGAAGCCTATCTTTTTGGCGTATTCCTTGAGAAAATCCAATTCCTTGCAGTCTTCGTCCTTGGGGGTGAAAATAAAACTCGCTGAGTCATAAAGGTTGTCGAGCGAGTTTTCAAATCCTCCAACCTCTCTGCCTGCCATCGGGTGTGCGCCGATGAATGTGAAGGGGAGGTCCATACTGTAAAGAGGGTTGCAGATTTTTTCCTTAACACCGCAGGTATCAATAACCAAAGAGCCCTTTTTAAAGTCGTTTATATGTTCCTTTATGTACTCAACGGTTGCGTCGGGGTATATGCAGAGAATGGTCAAATCGGAGTTTTTTAAATCGGAGACTTCACCGATTTTATCAATCGCGCCGCATTCCAGCGCAAAATCACAGACGGTTTTATTCCTGTTAAAGCCAATAACAAAATCGTCCGTGTGTTTTTTTATTGTTTTTGCAAGAGAGCCGCCTATGAGCCCTAAGCCGATAATAGAAACATTCATTAAACCATAGCCTCTTTAATCTTATTAGCCTTTTGCGCAACGCAGGAGAACTGTTCGGGAGTTAAGCATTGAGCGCCGTCAGACCAAGCTTTTTTCGGATTGTTATGCACTTCAATGATAAGTCCGTCCGCACCTGCCGCGACGGCAGCCATAGTGAGCGGCTCAACGAGCCAGGAAATACCGCCCGCGTGAGATGGGTCAACCACTACCGGAAGGTGTGATTGCTTTTTCAAAATCGGAACTGCCGAAATATCAAGTGTGTTTCTTGTGTAGGTTTCGTATGTTCTGATACCTCTTTCGCAGAGAATGACCTTTTCGTTTCCGCTCGCCATTATGTATTCGGCACTCATAAGAAGTTCTTCAATCGTTGCGCTCAAGCCGCGTTTGAGAAGTATGGGCTTGTCCGTTTTACCGAGTTCTTTAAGGAGCTCGAAGTTTTGCATATTTCTTGCGCCGACTTGAATCATATCTACATTTTCAAAGTATTTAAGGTGATCGGCGCTCATAATCTCGGTGACAATCGGGAGCCCGGATACTTCTTTTGCCTTTTCCATATACCTGATTCCCTCCTCTCTCTAGCCGTGGATGGAGTAGGGGTAGGTACGGGGCGTATAAGCGCCGCCGCGGAGCATATTGGCACCGGCAGTTTTAACCTTTTGAGCAATTTCAATCATCTGCTTTTCACTTTCGACGGAGCAGGGACCTGCAATAAGCTGAAGGCTTCCGTCACCGAAAACCGCGTCTCCGACCTTTATCACCGTGTTTTCGGGGTGAAATTTTCTGTTCGCCTTTTTGTACGGCTCCTGAACGCGCTTTACGCTTTCAACGATGTCCTGTGCCTCGATTTTTTCAATATCGACTGTCGCGGTATCACCCAAAAGTCCTAAAACGGTCGAGTGTACACCGTTCCAGGAGTTGACCGTAACATCATTGTTTTCCATTAAGTATTTGGAGAATTTTTCTACCTGTTGTTGAGAAATTCCCTGTTTGAGTACGATAATCATTTATACTGTTCCTTTCATAACCTTAGCGTCTTATCGGGATAATCAATACTGCTTGCCCCAATATACCATATGCTTCGCGGGCTTTCCGCAGCATACGCAGGTGTCGCTGAGGTGTTCTTCTTCAAAGGGGATACATCTTGACTTAACGCCTCCGGTTTCCTCTTTGATTTTATTTTCACATTCTTCATCTCCGCACCACATAGCCTTGATAAAGCCGGGAGAGTTCTCGGATATATCCTTAAATTCTTCAAATGTGTTAGCGGTATGTGGCTTTTCCTTGAGGTTATCGAGTGCTTTTCGGTATATTCCGTCGTGAACGGCATTCAATGTCTTTTCAATTTCTGCTTCAAGGTTGTCAAGATTTACAAATATCTTTTCTCTGTTATCTCTGCGTACTAATACACATTGATTGTTTTCAATATCCTTCGGTCCAATCTCCAATCTTACCGGAACACCCTTCATTTCATATTGGCTGAACTTCCAACCGGGAGAATTGTCCGTGTTATCGACAAATATGCGGAATTTATCCTTGAGCTGTTGTTCGATTTCGTTAACCTTTTCCGTAACTCCGGGCTTATGAGCCGCGATGGGAATAATAACAACCTGAATAGGTGCGATTTTCGGCGGGAGAACAAGTCCGTTGTCATCTCCGTGTACCATTATTACCGCGCCGATCATTCTTGTCGAAACACCCCAAGAGGTCTGATAGGGCGCGTGAAGCTTGTTATCTCTGCCGGTGTACGCTATACCGAATTTCTCCGCAAAGCCGTTTCCGAAATAGTGGCTTGTACCGCCTTGAAGTGCAACGCCGTTGTGCATCATAGGCTCGATGGTATATGTAGCCTCCGCACCGGCGAATTTTTCCTTGTCCGTTTTCTTTCCGGTGATTGC
>CALYOC010000144.1 GCA_945227095.1 uncultured Clostridia bacterium | reverse complement strand
TGAACTGCGTTAAAAATCTTACCATACGGCAGTATGGCGGCGATTTTGTGCCTTGCGTAGGCTTCACGGTTCACAAAGATGTTATTATGAAAGGCGGGGGTTGAATGAAAAGGGCTTATAAAAAAGTATTATGTATTCTTTTATGCGCGGTTATGCTCGTTTGTGCACCGGGAGCCACTCTTTCGGCTGCCGCCGCCAAATCAGCAAGCGCGCTTCAAAGCCAAAAGGACGCCTTGGAGAACGAGCGAGCACAGATAGAAAAGAAAATCGAACAGCTCAAAAACAGCACTGACTCTTACCAGTCGCTCCTGACGGAGTACAATAAGAAAATATCTGTTTTACAAAAGCAATTAAACCTGATAAATTCGCAGGTTTCGGCAGCTGCTACAAGCTACGAAAGCGTTGTCAATAAGATAGCAAATCTAAACGAGGAGATCGTCTGCTTGGAAACTGAAATCGAGCAGACGCAAATCAAGGCAAAGGAAAAGGAAAAAGAAATTTCCGTTTACTATGACGCCTTCAAGGAACGAATGAAGGCGATATATATCTCCGGCTCCTACACAAGCCTGCAGGTTCTTATGAGCAGTGAGGACTTTTCCACATTTTTAATAAGATTGGAGCTCACCTCGGGCATCGCCCGAAAGGATAAAGCGCAGCTCGACGCTATGAACAAGCAGATTGAGCAGTTAAACGAACTCAAGCGCCGCCTCGAACAGGATAAAAAGGAAATCGCGCAAAAGACTAATACTCTCTCGGAGAAAAAGGCGCAGCTTGCAAAGGAAAAATCGGCGCTCGAAAAAATGCAGAGCGAATTTGCCGCTAAAAACGGCGAACTCAAATCGGCAAAGAACCAAGCTGAAAAAACAATAAGCGCCTTACAGCAAAAGACCGGCAAATATGAGGCAGATCTCTCGGCTTATGACAACGAGATTTTGCAGACAATCAAGGCAATTGAGCAGGCGAAAAAGACAACCGCTCCTCATACGACAAAGCCCTCCGGCGGAGGTCCCTCATCCGGCACCACGACCACTAAACCGTCAAACGGTTCGGCTTTATCTCTTACATATCCCGTCCCGGGACACACCTCGATTTACTGCGGCTTCTACGGATACGCAAACCACGGGGGTATAGATTTCTCAGACGGCTCTATCAACGGCGCAAGGGTTGTTGCCGCCGCGCCCGGAGAGGTCATTATCAGGAAAGACCTCAACTATTCCTACGGACACTATGTCGTCATTTACCACGGACAAATCGGCGGATATTACTACGCCACCTGCTACGCTCATATGAGCTATATCAACCAAAACATCTATGCCGGTCAATCGGTCGTCAGAGGGCAGGCCATAGGAAAAGTCGGCTCGACGGGAAATTCGACGGGTCCCCACCTGCACTTTGAACTTCGCAGGTATAATTCCTCACTTACCTCATACACGAGAATTGACCCCACGGGTTATCTCGGCTGAATCTACAAGCACAATATCTCAGAAAGGGTGATAAAATGAAAAGAAAACTTTTTAATTCATTTTTTGCACCCTTTTTGTCGTTAGTTTTAATCCTCACTCCCGTCTGCGCGCTCTTTGTAAGCGCTTCGGACGAGCAGAGCACCTCGCAGGTACAGACCCGCGAGGCCACCACCGAACAGGAGCCTACCTCAAAGGAAACCTCAACGACAAAAAAGGACGAGGAGAAGACAACCTCGTCATCAAAAGGCGAGATTGACAAGCTTCTGGAGGCTGAAAAAAACGCCAAGAGCAAAAAAATCAGAAACCAAATCGCCATGGTTCAAGCACGGCTCAACGAGCTGAAAAATCAGTCCGACAAGCTCGAAGAATACCAAATGAACCTCGAAACAAAGACTGCGCTTCTGCAATCGGAGATTGACGCTCTCAATGAGGAGCTTGCACCCATCGAAGCGGATATTGTGGAAAACCAAAAGGCGATAAAAAAGTATAACAAGGAGCTCGCTCCGATAAAGAAAGAGGTTGCCGCCGTTCAAAGTGATGTCGACGAAGTAAAAGCGCAGATGGACAGAGTGTACTCCGACTTCTGCCAAAAGCAAAAGTCAATGTATCTCAACGGGTGCAGCTCGATTGTTTCGCTCCTGCTCGGTGCGGACAGTTTTGCGAATTTCCTCGTGCGGTTGCAGCTGATTGTAAAAATTTCAAAGATTGACGCAGACAACCTCTCCTCGCTTAAATCAAAGCTTGATGAATATAATAAGACACTTCTTAAGTACCGGCAAAAGTCCCAGCGGGTAAAATCTCTCGAACAGAGCATTAAATCGACAAACGCAGTCATCAAGGCTCAAAAAGATATTGTAAAAACAAAGACCGCCTCTCTCAAGGAGGAGCAGGCGGATTTGATAAAGAGTATGGAGGAATACAGCGAAAACCTGAAAAAGCTCTATTCCAAGCAGTATGACGCTTCAGCGCAGGTTGCAGAGCTTCGCGGAATTGACAACCAGCTCAACGGAATAACGGTTGACGAAACGGCAAAGGGCGTTAATTCATACAGGACGACGGGCTTTACCTGGCCGGTGCCGAGTTGTCGATATATCTCCTGCGGCTTTTACGGCTACGCAAACCACGGCGGAATTGACATACCCGGTTCATACGGTGCCGACATTGTGGCTATTGCAGGCGGCGTTGTCGTCACAGTTGTCCACCAAACAACCTCCTACGGCAACTACTGTATCATCTACCACGGCGACGGAATATACAGCCTGTACGCTCATTGCAGCCTGTTAAAGGTAAATGTAGGTCAATCGGTAGAAAAGGGCGAAACAATAGCAAGAGTGGGAAACATCGGAAATGTAAGGCCCAGGCCCACCCCGCAGTTCCCCTACGCCGGCAGTCATTTGCATATCGGCATTAAGAAAAACGGAAGCTGGGTAAATCCGTCCAACTATCTTTCACCCTGACACAGACTTGGAGGACTTCACTTGAAAAAGTTTATGATGATAGGTAAAGTCGGACACGGCAAAACCACATTGAGCCAACAGCTTCACGGAATGGACATTGAGTACAAGAAGACGCAGGCGGTAGAGCTTGTCGGTGACGATACCATTGATACACCCGGAGAATACCTGGAGCGCAAGGAGAGATACTCGGCGCTTATAGTCACGGCGACGGACGCAGATGTTGTAATCCTTTTATGCGCCGCAAACGACACTATGTGCACCTTTTCACCCGGAATGGGCTCGATGTTTGCAGGCAAGGAGCTTGTAGGCGTTGTGACAAAGATTGACTTAGCCGACGAAAAGCAAATTAAACGGGCTAAATTTATGCTGGAATTTGCAGGATGTCAAAAAATATTTGAAGTGAGCTGCCCAACCGGCGAGGGCGTCGATAGATTAAAGGAATATATCGGTATGGACTGAGTGTGCCCTGTCTCTTATACACATCTGACCGCTGCCGACGATCTTACGCGTGTAGATCTCG
>CALYOC010000143.1 GCA_945227095.1 uncultured Clostridia bacterium | reverse complement strand
GAGGGATAGAAACCCACTCGTTTATGATTATCAGGGACGGCAAGGTAGGCGCAGAGGGCTGGTTTGCACCATCCCACGCGGACCCTCTCCACGCGCTTTACTCCTTCAGTAAATCCTTTGCTTCAATCGCAGTGGGTTACCTCATTGACGAGAAGGTTGTAGTGCCGAAGACAGGTGAGCCGATTACTCTTGAAACAAGGCTTATGGACATATTCCCGAGCAGGAAGAAAAAGGCATTTAACAAAAATGACGAGGCTCTCACAATCCGCCAAATGCTCCGAATGAGAAGCGGCAAGAAAATGAATCTGCTATCAGATAAATCAAAGATTGATTGGATAGACGACTATATGAACGCTCCCTTCGGAGACCACCCCGGCGACAGATGGAATTACTGCAACGAAAATTCCTTTATGCTCTGCGCCACGGTCAAGGAGCTTACGGGGCAGAGCGTTATCGAGTACCTCACACCCCGATTTTTTGAGCCGCTCGGCATTGACATACCCTTCTGGGAGGTCAATCAGCAGGGCGTCGAAAGCGGCGGCTGGGGCCTTTACTTAAAGACGGAGGATATGGCAAAATTCATCCTCACAATGTTAAACGGCGGTAAATTCGGCGGCAGGCAGATAATTCCCGCCGAGTGGGCAAAAGTTGCCGTCGAAAAGCAGAGCGACAACTCGGAAGAACTCAATATGGACTCAAAACACGGCTACGGCTACCACTTCTGGCTAAACGGCGGTGCCGACGGTTTCCGCGCAGACGGAATGTTCTCACAGCACGGCATTGCCATTCCGAGCAAGAATGCCGTTATTGTTGTCACCTGTGCCTGTCCTATGGAGCAGGTTATGCTCGACTGCATTTGGGACACCTTCCCCGAGGCGTTTCAGGACGCGCCCCTGCCCGAGGACGAGGAAGCCTTCGCCATGCTTCAGGAAAAGTGCGCTTCCCTGAGCCTTAAAAAACTCAGCGCGGGCAAGAGGTATCCCGAAAAGGAAAACGAGATTTCCTCAAACACATACAAGCTTCGCAAAAAGCTCTTTGCGAACATGATAGGCTTCCCGTCAAGTATGCTGGCTCTGCCGATAACCTTTATGGGAATAGAAAAAGCCGGAAACATCACCAACCTCAACTTCGACTTTTCCGAAAACGAGGTTCAGGTTACCTGGACGGAGGACGGCGGCAAAAAGCTGAGCGTTCCCGTAGGACTTGACGGCGAATACAGATATGGCAGAATGGATAACTTCGGCCCCGCTCCGTTCACCTCCTGCAGTATAGGCAGGTGGAATGAGGACGGAACACTTGAAATTTCCATAAGACCTCTGGAGGCAATCTCCGAGCGCCATATGGTATGCAGTTTTGAGGGCGACAGAATAACCGTTAAAATGGGCGAAACTCCCGATGTATCCGTTATCGGTGAATTCTTGCTCCACTCCTTCTCGGTAATGTTCAAAAGCAAGGCTATAGTGTCCTTCTTCAAAATGCTTTTCAAAATTGTCCCCTATGTTCTCGACCCGAAATTAAAGGGAAGAAAGATTAAATAATAAGCTTGCGAAATTCAGCGTGCGTTTGCACCTTGTTGGACTGTAAAAGGCGCAAAACACTCGCAATATAAGTAAACCGCCCCGCGCTGCACAGATAATATCGAACAACGCGGGGCGAAATCAAAGAAGTCGCAAAGCGGCTTCTTCTTTTATTGACAAAAGGTGTTTTTTAATATACAATAATTAAAGCATTTGTGCAAAGTCAATATCCGTTTCCGTAGCTCAGCAGGATAGAGCGACCGCCTCCTAAGGTCTTGCTCTATCCGTGTGATACGCGCAGGAAAGCGAGAAAACGCGAGAAAAACGCCGATTTCGCGACCTTGTATCGAGGCTTCCGGCAATATGGTACCCTGTTTGGTACCCTTTGGTGCCTTTTCGGGAAAATGTAAGGGATATGCCTTCAAAGCCTAATTTACCTAAATTTCATAATATGCGCCCGTAGCTCAGCAGGATAGAGCGTTCGCCTCCTAAGCGAAAGGTCGCGCGTTCGAATCGCGCCGGGCGTGCCAGGCTGTCAACAGTCATTGTGTGTGAACTTGTATCTGTTGGCTGCAAAGATGGCGTAACCCACATTCACACGTGGGCGATTGTAAAGTGGGGATCGCTCCCCACCGCCATACCAAAAACAAAAATTGCCGCCACCCAGCTTTGACTGAGTGGCGGCTTTGCTTTATCCGTTATTCGAATAGCTGCTCCAGCTTTTCTGCGGCTGTTTTATCGGAGCTCTTTAGGAAGTGGCTGTAGATGTCCGTCGTAGTGCTCGTTCGTGCGTGGCCTGCTCTACCGGCCACTGTGACCAGCGGCACGCCTGCGACGATTGCAACCTGTCGCTGAGGAGCTTTGCTCCTCAGGGTTTCGGTGGGGGCATTATTACCTCCACCGAAAGATTGAATGGAACCCGCCGCTTTAGAGGCGGGGGGCATCTTGCGGCTTGGTTATATAATCGCAGTAACAGGAGGTGGTTGTTTTGAAAGAACAGAAATATCATTTATACCTTTCCAAGGACGAATACAGCGAAGTGTTGCAATCACTTATCCGTTTGAAGAACAGCCTGATAGCACAAGGCAGATACCCGGACGCTGTTGATGATGTCCTTTGCAAGGTGCTTTCTGCCAAGAAAAGAAAACTCAAAATTAAATATATTTGATACGAAAAAGACCGCCTACGCATTTGTAAGCGGTCTTTGATGTATAGTTCGATAAACTGGAAGTTATTCGTGTCATTTATATTCCATTGGTGTAAATCGCAAACCATTTACTGTTTGTTCTGCATTTGTATCCGTGAAGCCTAATTTGTGATATACCTGAACGGCATAGGGTGATGAATTTACTGTCATTTTATCAGAGTAACATTTCTTCTGTACAGTTTGGAACAAACGCTTTCCAATGCCTTGTCTATGATATTTTCCATCTACAAAAAATAATGCGATATGTGTTCCCTCGCTTCTTGTCGCAATAATCCCAACTAATTCATCCTGAATAAATGCGCCGTACCAACAAAGTTTAGACAGATATTTTTCATCGTGAATACTTCTGTAAAATTCTTCTATGCCCTCTTTTGTGTAATCGGGTGATTCATATTCTTGAAATACTTTCCAAACCAAACATAATGCTCTTTCTATTTCTCCTTGCTTAATAACTCTGATAACACAATCCGCTTCCATAATTCCACCTTCAACTTCAAAGTTTCTGTTCCTTGTAAATTCTGGTTTATCAATCTCCAATATCATATATTATACATCATAAATATGAAAATTTCTACCCGCCGTCTATTGACCTCAAAATCGAGGAAAATAGGCGGATTTTTTGTTTGCAAAAAATTTTTTCAAGAAATTTTGAAAAAACACCCTGACTTGTTGACGATGTTCTCTGCAAGGTGATTTCAGCCAAGAAAAGAAAGCTCAAAATCAAAT
>CALYOC010000142.1 GCA_945227095.1 uncultured Clostridia bacterium | reverse complement strand
CTATCAATTATCCCGATGTTCACTATGTTCTTGCGGAGATTATCGAGGCGGGGGGAATTCCGGTTATAGCTCACCCGTCGTATTACGGAAACATTGAGCTTATGAAGGAGCTTGTGGCAGAGGGACTCTGCGGAGTTGAGGTTTATCACCCTGCACATTCACCCGAGGATGTTGAACAGCTTCTTTCCTTTGCCCGTGAGAATAAATTACTTGTGACCGGCGGAAGTGACTTCCACGGTGCCAACTCAAAGCATATGGCAAAGCTCGGAGATTACACAACACCGGAAGATGATGTTGCCGCACTTTTGAGCTTTAAGGCTCGGCAGAAGCGCGCCAAAAGGCGTGAGGAAAAGCTTGCCGCCGAGAGTTAAGGAGGAGAAATTATGATTTACACTCCCAGGGGAGTTTGTTCCAGAGCGATAGATGTCGAGGTCGTTGACGGAATCGTCACCAAGGTTGAGTTCGTGGGCGGCTGCAGCGGAAACACACAGGGTATTTCCAAACTCGTCGTCGGTATGAATGCTCACGATGCAATTGAGAGATTGCGTGGTATTAAATGCGGGCCGAGGTCAACCTCCTGCCCCGACCAACTCTCGTATGCAATCGAGCAGGCTATGAAATAAGACAAAATTAAAAGAGCTGATATGAGGCCGTTCGGCACATATCAACTCTTTTTTGTTAGTATTTTCGCTTGATTTTTATTATTTGAGCACACTCCGGTATGTGCCGTCGTCATTTAATTTGAGCACGTCTTTTCCGTCGTAACTGATAAAAAATGACGCGACAATATCAGAATCGTTGAAGGAATTGCTGTCGGTGGACTGAACGAAGATTACCTTCACATAATCCTTTCCGTCAATCTGCACGCCTGTATTTTTTACCATAAGTCTGTAATCGGAAATTTCTCCTTTGATTTCAAGGTCTGAGGCGGAGAAGGATTTGATGAAGTCGAGAGCGTCCTTACCGGAATATACGGCTTTTGACAAATCTTCTTTTGCGTCAGCGTCATTGTGCTCGTGCTCGTGCTCCTCTGAGGCTACGGAAACCGGCTGCTTTGTAGCAGGAGAATTGAGTACTCCTGTGGAGTATAAAGCGCCGAGAGCAACCGCTGCGGCGCAGAAAACGCATACTGCGACTATGGCAATGATTTTTTTAATACTGTTTGGTTTCTTATTTTCGGACATAGTAAACACCTCGTATAATAAGATTAAATTGTATGTATATTAAGTATATAACAAATATAGAAATATTGCAACCGAGCCCAATCGGTCGGATATTTTTCAAAACCGTTTTTTACAGAAAGTATTCTAATATAAAAAATCTTTGACATTCATAAGAGCTTGTGGTACAATCTATTAGACCGAATTTCGGAGTATTGTGTATGCGCCGAGTGCGAGCACCGTTACTTTACCCTGAGATTCAGGTGAATAATTTAAAGAGGTGATTATAATGACAGCAGCAGAAAAGACAGAAATTATGCAAAAGTACGCAACACACGAAGGGGACACAGGCTCACCCGAGGTACAGATTGCCGTTCTCACAAAGAGAATCAACGACCTCACCGAGCACCTTAAGGTTCACAAGAAGGACCACCACTCACGCAGAGGACTGCTTAAAATGGTAGGTCACAGAAGAAACCTTCTTGCGTATTTACAGAAGAAAGATATTGAGCGTTATCGTTCAATTATCAAGGAACTCGGTATCCGTAAATAATGAAAGACATAACAGACGAAGTGTTCACTTCGTCTGTTTACATTTTTCACTAATAAAAAAACCCTGTTAAATACAGGTTATTTTAATATAATAAAATTTTAAAAGAAAGGCAAAGGAGTCATCTGCTTTTGCGTTAGCTTCAAATCAGCCGCTCGGAAAACCGAACTGCTCATTTGGCGCTAACAGAAAAGGTGACTCCCGGGTAAAAAACATGGCTATGTTTAAAAAAATGGTTTTTGATAAGTACAAAACCTTTGAGACAACCCTTGCAGGAAGACCTCTTGTAGTTGAGACGGGTAAACTTGCCCAACTCTCCGACGGCTCTTGCCTTGTCAGATACGGCGAGACAGAGGTTATGTGTAATGTCACGGTCAGCGCAAAGCCCAGAGAGGGCGTGGATTTCTTCCCGCTGAGTGTGGATTTTGAGGAAAAGCTTTATTCCGTAGGCAAGATTCCCGGCTCCTTCACCAGGAGAGAGGGAAAGCCCTCCGACAAGGCAATTCTTTCCTCTCGCGTAATCGACCGCCCGATTCGTCCGCTTTTCCCGAAGGATATGAGAAATGATGTCGGAGTTGTTGCGACGGTTATGTCAGTTGACCCCGATTGTTCTCCCGTAATCACTGCTATGATAGGCGTATCTATCGCTATTTCAATTTCTTCAATTCCGTGGGACGGCCCGATAAGCGGAGTTGAAGTAGGTCTTGTTGACGGCGAGATTGTAATCAATCCTACCGCCGAGCAGGGCGCTGTTTCCGATATGCTTGTGACAGTTGCTTCAACAGCCGATTTGGTTGCTATGATTGAAGCGGGAGCGAACGAAGTTGACGACGAGGTTATGTTCGAGGCAATTATGAAGGGTCACGAGGCAAACCGTGCTGTTGTCGAGTTTATCAACACTATCAAGGCTGAAATCGGCAAGGAAAAGTTTGCGTTTGAGTCGAGCGACCCCGCGCCGGAGATGTATGAAGCAATCAAGGATTTCTGCATTGACGATGTGAAGAAGGCTCTTGACACCGATGATAAAAATGTCCGTGACGAGGCGCTCAAGCCCATTTATGACGCCGTTCACGAGAAATTTGACGAAGTATATCCCGAGCAGGAAGCGGAAATTGAGGATTGCTTGTATAAGCTTCAGAAGTTTATCGTCCGCCGCTGGCTTTTAGATGAAGGTAAGCGTGTTGACGGCAGAGGTATCAACGAGATTAGACCTCTCGGCGCAGAGGTTGATGTGCTTTCGAGAACACACGGCTCAGGCTTGTTTACAAGGGGACAGACGCAGGTTCTTTCCGTCACGACTCTCGGACCTGTTGACCAGGCGCAGATTCTTGACGGAATCGACGGAGAATCCCGTAAGAGATATATGCACCACTACAATTTCCCCTCGTATTCTGTCGGTGAGACAAGACCGAGCAGAGGTCCCGGACGCCGTGAGATAGGTCACGGAGCATTGGCGGAAAAGGCTTTACTGCCCGTAATTCCGTCCGTTGAGGAATTCCCGTATGCAATCCGCGTAGTCAGCGAGGTCACTTCCTCGAACGGCTCAACTTCACAGGGCTCAATCTGCGGCTCAACTCTTTCACTTATGGCGGCAGGTGTTCCGATTAAAGCGCCCGTAGCGGGTATCTCCTGCGGACTTATCACCGAGGGTGACCGCTTTATGACAATGGTTGATATTCAAGGACTTGAGGACTTCTTCGGAGATATGGACTTCAAGGTTGCGGGTCGCACAAGGGTAATAACGGCAATTCA
>CALYOC010000141.1 GCA_945227095.1 uncultured Clostridia bacterium | reverse complement strand
AGTTCTCACAAAATCACTTTCGTATGGACAACCGCCGCCGGCGAGCAGTCCGTATTTCTGACTGTTGAGGCCGGGGTAGTGCCGTCCGTTCCCGATGGCGCACAATCCGGGAATTCCGCAGGTGATTATGATTACACCTTTACCTCTTGGGATAAGGAAGTTGCAGCGGCTGTTGCCGATACCGTTTACACCGCACAGTATGACGGTGTATTCGTAGCGGCGGATTTTGTCAATTACAATGCGGCAGTTGCGGCGGCAAATGACGAGCTTGACAAGGATATCTACACCGAGGCAACCGCTCAACAGTTGAGAGATGCATTGCTTGTCGATGTTTCGTCTTACGGCAGAACAAGACAGGCCGATGTCGATGCTCAAACTGCCTTGATTAACACTAAGAAAGAAAGTCTCTCTTTACAATATTATAATATTACTTTCAATTATAAGGGTAGTGACGGCTCGGAGAAACACGAATCACAACAGGTCCTTCGTCACTCTGCACCCGTTGTTCCCTCGGTAGATTCTTATTCCGACGGAGAATATACATACACCTTCAGCAAATGGGATAAAGCTGTTGCGACCGATACAACAGCCGATACCGTTTATACTGCTGAATACACAACAGCGTCAGTACCTGATGCCGACTACACTCCGTGGACAAATGCCGTAGCGGCAGTTCCCGAAGACCTTGACACAGGCTTCAAATCCGCAGGAGTTGCGGCAGTTAAGGCGGCACTTGCAGACGCGCCTGCTTCCGGACTTAAGGAAGCGGACCAAAGCATTATTGACAGCAAGGCACAGGCGCTCAGAGATGCTATTGCACAGTTGATTCCCAGAGAGGACAACTCTGCACTCAAATCGGCATATGACGCACTTGACGCCTACACCGCCGATGATTCCGTATATACACCTTCTTCAATCGCTGCGTTTGGTTCCGCAAAGGCACAGGCGCTCGCTTTGGCGCAAACCGTACTTGGAAATGTTGACGCCACAACTTCGGAAATTTCTTCCGCAGTAACTGAGATTGAAAATACATATAAGGTTCTCGTTGAGCAGGCTGACAAGACCGCACTTAAGGCGGCTATCGAAGACGCTAAATCACGCGACGAGAATCAGTACACACCGTCCTCTTGGGCAGAGGTTGAGTCGGCTCTTGCAAATGCAGAGTCCGTAAACTCCGATGCAGATGCCACCGCTTCCCAGGTTGCACAGGCAACCGAGAGCCTTACCACCGCTTTGAGCAAGCTTCAGACAAAGGCTGACAAGGCCGCTTTGTACTCGCTCATTCTTCAGGCACAGGGTATGGAGGCAACCGGATATTACAGTGACCTCGCCGAGGTAGAAGCGGCAACACAGGCGGCACTTCTCGTTTACAATGATGACAACGCTTCAAGTGAAGCAGTTGCAAACGCATTGAGCAACCTTCGCACCGCCATTGAGAACGCACCCAAGAAACCTGCTGATTACAGCAATTACAACAGCGCGGTATCTGCTTTGAGAGCGCTTCTTGCTAAGACAGAGGTTTACACACCCGCATCTGTTGCGACCGTAACAGACGCACTTAATAATATTGTTAATAATTTAAGTGGCAGTATTACTATTGATAATCAGAGCCTCGTAGATGAGGCACAGGCTTCTGTTGAAGCGCTCGGCACTCAACTCGTTGAGAGAGCTGACACAACATCTGTCACCGAGGCATTCGCCGCCGCAGATTCTTATAATACAGATAATTATAAGACTGCCAGCGTAGCCGCTTGGAGAGAGGCAGTTGCAGCTCTTAAGAGTGATTTCGACGCATTCACAGGCAACGAAACTGCCGAAGAAGTGGCAGCCTTTGTTCAGAGAATTACCGATTCTTATTCAATGCTTGCGGAGCGTGAGGATAACACCGCACTTAAAGCGGCCGTTGCAGACCTCGTTTCCTATGTTGTCGATGCTGATAAATATACACCGGATTCAGTTGCTGAATTTACAGCCGCTTCCGAGCAAGCTGTTACAAAAGCTCAGGCGGTTATCAATAACGTTGACGCAACAACACAGGAAATTGCACAGGCAATTACAGATATAAATAGTGTTTATAGCAAGCTTGTTCTTCGCGCTGATAAAACTGCGTTTGCACAGGCACTTGTAAATGCTTTGGCAAAGGATACAACTTCCTACACTCCCGACTCCGTAACCGCATACGAGCAGGAAATTGCAAGACTCCAGTCGGTTTACGATTCCTTGACAGGAAATGAAACACAGTCAGTTATCGACGGATACACCGCTGAAGTTACCTCTGCGGCTTCACTCCTCATTGCGCAGGCGGATAAGGGCGCTCTGGAAGCTCTCATTCAAACCGCAAGGGCTTTGGATTCGTCACTCTATGTTGACTTTACAGGCGTTGAAAGCGCATTGAATCAGGCACAGAGCGTATTCGATAACAGCAACGCGTCAGACAGCGAGGTTTCCTCTGCTATCGCCGCTCTCAACAGCGCGATTACAGACCTTGTTTTCAAGGATGCCGATTACTCCGCATGGAACGACAAGACCGAGCAGTTCAATTCCCTTGACAAGACTCTCTACACCGCTTCAAGTGTTGAGAATGTCAACAGCGTAATTGAGAGAGTTGTTCTCGGTCAGGATATCAATTATCAATCTACACTTAATTCTCTCACCGCAGAGCTCACACAGGCAGTTGCAGACCTGCAATTCCAAACCGTATGGAGCGGTGAGACCGATTGGGAAGGCACCGTATTTGACACCTTCGGCTCCAATATCGAGTACAAAATCGAAAATATGACTCAATCGACAGGTTCGTTTGAATCCGGAGACAGAGTCAAAGTGACAGTTACTCTCAATCACCCGAATTACGACATTTTAGCTATGCAAAATGCTGTATTATATGACGGAGCACTCTTGAAGTTTGAGAGCGTGTCCGTAACGGACGGAACTGTCCTCTATGAGCAGACAGGTGCTGCACAGTTCAACACAGCGGATTATGGTGTTGCATCCATGGCGACTCCCACAATTCTCAAGGTCGGCGCTGAATTTAATTCCGCTAAGCCGGCACAGGCAGGAGTAAGGGACGAGGTTATGGTTATCTACTTCACCGTCAAGGGCTCCTCCGAGGGAACAACCGACAGCGTTATCACTTCTGTTCCGCTTGCGGCAAACGTTGCACAGGGAGCTTCCGATTACACCGAGCTTTATACCTCTGACGGAGATTCCTACTATCCCCACCGTACAGATGCAAACATCACAATCGGTGAGAAGGTAGTAACCGGAGTTAAAGTCAGCGGCTCAATCAGCGGTGTAAACAGCAATATTGCAACGACCGTAACTCTTTCAAATTCCGAAAACACTTACACACGCACAATCGCGGCAAAGGCAGGCACCGGAGATTTCACCGCCGAGTATGAATTTGACGAGGTTGAGGCAGGCACATATACACTCACCTTCACAAAGGCAGGCTCACTTACCTACAC
>CALYOC010000140.1 GCA_945227095.1 uncultured Clostridia bacterium | reverse complement strand
TACACGCGTAAGATCGTCGGCAGCGTCAGATGTGTATAAGAGACAGTGCCTGGACTGCAGTGGGCGGAACTGTTTTGCAGGTCGAGGCACTTGTACTTGACGGCACGGGCAAAACTATTCTCACCGGTTCTTTGGGAGATGTAATGAAGGAATCGGCGTCTGCCGCCGTGAGCTATATCAGAAAGATTGCTCACTTTTACGGCATAGATACCGAGTTTTACAAGGATAAGGATATTCACCTGCACTTTCCCGCCGGAGCGACTCCGAAGGACGGACCGAGTGCCGGAGTTACAATTTCAACTGCGCTTATATCCGCTCTCACCGGTATTCCGGTCAGAAGAGATGTGGCAATGACGGGTGAAATTACACTCACCGGCAGAGTGCTACCCATAGGCGGATTAAAGGAAAAGGCGGTAGGAGCATATACCGCAGGTGTAAAAACCGTTATTATACCTTCTGAAAATGTTTCCGACTTGACAAAAATTCCTGATGAAGTAAAGGAAAAAATTGATTTTATCCCCGTTGACAATATCAAAGATGTGTTTGATATTGCCCTGTGCGAGCATATTGAAATTAAAGCTTCCGAGGAATATCAAAATAACGATATATATTTTGCGGATTCCGATATACATAGTGAAGCGGAGGTAGTACATTGATAAACTATAATAATGTAAAATTTGAAAAATCATATGGATTTGCAAATCAGCTTCCGGTTTCCGAAGCGCCCGAAATTGCTTTTTCCGGGCGCTCAAATGTGGGAAAATCATCACTACTCAATAAACTTTTCGGAAGGAAGAATATAGCGCGTGTGAGTTCTGTACCGGGTAAGACGATAACCGTCAATTTCTTTGACGCGTCCGGGATTAAATTTGTTGACCTTCCGGGATACGGATATGCAAAGGCTCCGGTTAAGGAAATTGACAGATGGGGAGAAATGATTGAGCATTATTTCAATTCCGGCAGGAATATTTCACTCGTTGTTCAGCTCATTGATATGCGTCGGAAGGCAACGGACAAGGATTTTCAAATGATTGATTTCTTGGAACAGACGGGCTTGCCGTATGTCATTGTGTTGACCAAAGCCGATAAGTTAAAGCCAACGGAGCGCAAGAGAAGGGAGCAGGAGATTGAGGAGGAATTTTCGGGCTGCTCCAATGTCGCCGTTATTCCGTTTTCCTCTCTCAACGGAGAGGGAGTTGTCGAATTAAAAGCGGAGATTGAGTACTATTTATCATAGTTTGGTTAAAAAATTCTTTACTTTTATGTGTTAGTGTGCTAAAATCTTAATATATTGTGATTTTGGTTTTATAGAGGTATATTTGCTATGAAAAGAGATTTTAAGGACGAGAATTTTGACTATTTGTTTGACGCCGTTTTAACTCTCAAAACCCGCGAGGAGTGCTATGACTTTTTTGAGGATTTATGTACTATTCAGGAACTCAAGTCAATGGCACAGCGTATAAATGTTGCAAAAATGCTCAGGAATAATGTCGTTTATTCCAAAATTTCCGCAACAACAGGTGCTTCAACAGCGACAATCAGCCGCGTTAATCGTTCACTCAACGATTATGACGGCACAGGCGGATATGATATGGTTTTTGAAAGGTTAAAGAAGGATTAGTAATGAGCGGTTACGGCACTTTTGCCCGCTATTATGACTGCCTGACAAAGAATGCTCAATACACCGAAAGAGCCGACTATTTTGCGCGGATATTCAGCGATAATTCCATTGAAAGCGGAGTTTTGCTCGATGTTGCCTGCGGTAGCGGTTCTTTGTCTTTTTTAATGGAGAAAAAAGGCTTTGATGTAGTCGGAGTTGATGTCAGTGAGGATATGCTGCAGCGGGCTATTGTAAAAAAACAGGCTGAAAAATCAAATGTTTTATTTTTAAAACAGGACGCGAGGAATCTCGACTTATTCGGAACAATCCGCGCGTGTATTTGTTCTCTCGACAGTGTAAATCATTTTGAAACGATAGATGATGTAAAAACTGTTTTTCAAAGGATAGGACTGTTTACGGAAAAGGGCGGAGTGTTCATTTTTGATGTCAACACTCTTTATAAACATAAAAACATTTTGGGCAATAACGCCTTTAACTATGAAACGGAGAACGGAGACTTTATAGCTTGGCAGAATTACTACAATGACGAGGACAGCTCCGTTGACATATGCCTTGACTTTTTCTCTCCCTGCAGGGACGGAAGGTATGACAGATACACCGAGGACTTTACCGAGTATTATTACAGTCCGCAGCAGCTTGAAGCGGCGCTTAGCGACGCAGGATTTGAGTTGTCGGGTATTTTTGGAGATTTGAGCTTTGAAACTCCTTCACAGGATGAGCAGAGATTAGTCTTTGTGTGTAAAAAAATCAGAGAAGACAATAAGGTGGGTTAATATGAGTAAAATTGTCAGAAGTATTTCAAAGGACGGTCAGATTATTATGTCTGCCGTTGACAGTACGGAGATTGTCAGTCGCGCCGAGCAGATTCATAAGACATCTGCCGTTGTTTCGGCGGCACTCGGCAGATTGCTCACCGCCGCGTCGCTTATGGGTAATATGTTAAAGGGTGAGGATGATTCGTTAACACTTCGCCTTTCGGGCGGCGGTCCTGCGGGAAATATAATTGCCGTCAGCGACAGCTCCGGCAACGTCAGAGGTACCGTAACTAATCCCATTGTCGAGATTCCCTTAAACAACCGCGGTAAATTAGATGTAGCCGGCGCAGTCGGCACACAGGGCAGCTTGTATGTAATAAAGGATTTAGGACTTAAAGAGCCTTATATCGGTTCAGTTCCGCTTGTCAGCGGTGAGATTGCCGAGGATATTACGTCATACTTTGCGGTCAGTGAGCAGACTCCCACCGTATGCGCGCTGGGAGTTTTGGTAAACCCCGATTTGACGATTAAATGTGCCGGCGGCTTTATCATTCAACTGCTTCCGACCGCTGATGATGAGGATATCGGCAAGGTGGAGCAGTGTATTAAGGACCTTGAACCTGTCACGAATATGCTCGGCAGGGGAATGACGGCGGCGGATATATGTAAAAATGTTCTAAATCTATTTGATATGGAGATACTTGACGAGAGCGAAGCCGCCTACAAGTGCAACTGCTCCGAGGAGCGTGTTTCCGCAGCGGTTGCGTCAATAGGAAAGGCGGAGCTTCAAAAGCTTATTGACGATGATGAAACGCAAGAGGTAGTTTGCAGATTTTGCGATAAAAAGTATTATTTTACTCCCGATAAGCTCAAAAAGATGATTGACAAATAAGTGATAATTTATTGTTTAAATATTTTTTAAAAAACTATTATAACTATTTAATAAAAACTTTTTATTTTTTTACTCTTTTTACGAAAAAGTGTTGACAAACGAGAATAAATAGTGTATAGTAATACCCGTCGCTGCTCAATGAAATGGCGACAAAGGCAATTTGTGGGAGCATAGCTCAGCTGGGAGAGCATCTGCCTTACAAGCAGAGGGTCATAG
>CALYOC010000139.1 GCA_945227095.1 uncultured Clostridia bacterium | reverse complement strand
GAATCGGTGAGTATAATCTCCTCGTTCTCTGTCGGCTGTGCTCCCGCGCTGTACGCCATTCTGTAAACCTGCGAGTCAAAGTACCGCGCCGCTCCCTTTTTCACAAGTGCGTCGGCAACCGCAGCGCTCACGGCGCAAAAATACTCGATTTCCTTAACGGTGGCAGAGCCCACCTGTCGTAAAAAATCCACAACACGCGACTGCTTCTCGGTGAATTTAATCTGCTGTAGCTCGTCCTCGTTCATATTTAGGCACACTGATTTAAGCTTTAAATCGCCCACTTTTTTAACAGCTTCACTCTGTTTTTCAAGCAGACCTTTTGAAAACATCTTATCAAGTATGTCGGAGGAAGAACTGATACACATTTGCGAAAGAATTTTATCCGACGCGACAAAATCTCCGCAGGCGAGAAGATAATCGAATATGCTTGACATATCCGAATCAGGAAAACTTATCTTATCCCTGTCGAGGTCGCAAGCTCTGTAAAATGTTTTTGTCTTCATATTCAACCCGGCGGGAAGAACTGTTTTAACGACATCATAGTAAGTTGAAAAAGTCCTGTCTTTTATCCATTTGACAAGTCCCATCATCTCATCATCTAACAAAGGCTCTTTGTCCAACAGAGAGGTTATTTCCTTCTTATTGTCTGCGCTTCCCTCAAACACGGCAAGTACTATACCCTGCTTACCCGTATTTCCCCTGACAAAAGGTACAAATACTCGGCAGCCCACGCGAATTGACTCCGAAAATTTTTCGGGAACCGCATAGTCATAGGCTTTATCAAAATAGAATGCCGCATTATCAATCGCGACCGAGCAAATCAACGCCATCGTGAATACCTGTAAAAAATGTAATTACTTCTCTTTAATAGTAACTTTTCCGTCCATTATTTCTTCAAGGGCAAGACTCACGGGCTTTTCGGTGATTATCTCATCGCGCGCAATCGCTTCATCAGCAATCTCCCTTGCTCTTTTTGCAGTTGCAACTACAAAAGAATATCTGCTCGTGTTCTCGCTTAATACTTTTTGAAAATCGGGATTTACCATTTTAATACCTCACTTATTATAAATAATTTGTTCAATTTCACTTACTGTTTTATCAATTTCATCGTTTATAACGATGTAATCATACTTATCCTTAAACTTGATTTCTTCCTGCGCCCTTTTGAGCCGCAATTCGATTTCATTCTCAGATTCGGTCGCGCGACCGCGAAGACGAGATTCCAAAACCTCATCATTCGGCGGAAGCATAAAGATTGTAATAAGATTGTTGTCAAACCTCTTGCGAACATTCTCCGCACCTTCGACCTCAATATCGAGAATGACGGTGATTCCGTTTTTAACGGCGTCGTCAATAGGCTGCTTCGGAGTGCCGTAGTAATTCTCGGTGTACTTGATGTATTCAAGCAAGCCGCCGTTTTCTATGAGTTTTTCAAATGTTCGGACATCGGTAAAATGATAATGAACACCGTCTGTTTCACCTTTTCTCGGTTTTCTGGTAGTCATTGATACCGACAGTTTTAAATCGCTGTGCCTTTTCAAAAGTTCAGAAATAACGGTTCCCTTACCGCAACCCGAAGGACCCGAAACGATAACTAATTTGCCTAAACCCAACTTTTACTCCTCCTCGCATTCACCGAATCTGCTCACAATAACATCTGTTGACAAATATGACAAAACAAGATGGTCGCTGTCCATCATAATGACCGATTTAGTCTTTCTTCCCTGTGTGGCGTCAATTAAGGTGCCACGCTCCTTACACTGCGAAATAAGTCGCTTTACCGGAGCGGAATCGGGAGCTACAACGCTTATCACTCTGTCGCTGTTTACAAGATTTGAGAATCCTATATTAACAAATTTCATAACTTCTCCTATTATTCAATGTTCTGAATTTGTTCCCTGATTTTTTCAATTTCGTTTTTCATAGTCAAAACTCGTTTTGTTATCTCAACATCTTGACATTTTGAACCTATGGTATTGGTTTCTCGGTTTATCTCTTGAACAAGAAAGTCCATCTTTCGTCCGACCGCTTCGTCGCTTTGCAGGAACTCGACGAGCTGAGATATATGGCTTCTCAGGCGAACGGTCTCCTCGGCAACCGCAACCTTATCGGCATATATTGCGGCCTCTGTCAAAATACGGCTCTCGTCAATATTCCTTTCATCGAGAATCTCTTTCATTCGCGCAAGGAGTCTGTCATTATATTCCTTTACGGTTTGAGGCGACCTTTGCTCAACAAACGAAACACATTCAAGAATCGCTTCGGCACGCCCTGCGATATCCTCTTTGAGCTTTGCGCCCTCGGTTTCCCTCATTTTTACAAACTTATCCACCGCGGAATCGGCAACGGTCTTAACAACATTCCAAATCTTTTCCTCGTCCGATTCTTCCTTGTGAACACTCAAAACTTCGGGAAATCTCGCAATCTGCATAGCGGTTATGTCATTTTTTAATCCGAAATCATCACTTATCTTACTTAAAGCGTTTACATATCCCGCCGCCAAGGATTTATTGACTAAAACCTGCGCGTCCTCGGCTTCCAATTCTTCAATGCTTAAATAACATTCTATCTTGCCTCGGCTGACGCGGTCTTTAACAAAGCTCTTTAGCTTTTCTTCCAAAAATCCAAACTGTCTCGGCACACGGGAATAAAACTCAAAATACCTGTGATTGACACTCTTGATTTCAAAACTGACGCTGTATCCGTCTATTACTTCTTGACTTCTGCCGAAGCCCGTCATACTGCGAATCATATTTTTCTCCTATATCACTCAATGGTTACATCAAAGGTCTTTCCGTTGACTGTCACGCGAAGATTGGCGGGCTTTGACTCTTCTTCTAAAGCCTCTTCCTTATTCTCCTTCTTTGCAAGGCGTTTTTCAAAGAACTTGGTAGCTACATTTCCAAACTGTGCATACGAGAGAACATCTTCCTCCTGCTCGATAAACTTCGGGTCGATTTCCGACTTAATGGTTTCAAGCTCCGGCTTTAATAAATCGGCGGGGCGACAATCGATAATTTCCATACCTTCGCAAATTTTGTTTTGGAAATCCTTGTCAATCGGCATAGGTGTTTTTCCGTATTTACCGGCAACCATATCCTTAAACTCTTTTGTCACCATCTTGTATCTTTCGCCCATAATTATGTTGAACACGGCCTGTGTTCCGACAATCTGACTTGTGGGAGTTACGAGAGGCGGATAACCGGAATCCTCTCTGACCCTCGGCACCTCGGCGAGAACTTCGTAAAGCTTATCGCTCTTTCCCGCCTGCTTAAGCTGCGAAACAAGGTTTGAAAGCATTCCGCCCGGCACCTGATAAATCAAAGTGTTTGCGTCAACTCCGAGCATTTTCGGGTCTAATAACCCGCTTTCCAAATACTTCTCTCTGAGAGTTGCGAAATAATCCCTTATTTCACTCAAAATATTTAAATCCAGACCTGTGTCATACGGAGTGCCTTTGAGCGCCGCAACCATGGACTCCGTTGCCGGATGTGATG
>CALYOC010000138.1 GCA_945227095.1 uncultured Clostridia bacterium | reverse complement strand
AGATTGCCTCTTGTCTCGTGGGCTCGGAGATGTGTATAAGAGACAGGTTTATCAAAACGCGCTCTCCGCGGCTAAAAAGGTCTTGGGCACTTCAAAGACAACTCAATACGCCATATATACCGCGCTGAACAATTTGAACGAAGCGTACACTTCGCTTCAAAGGACATGTGCTACCGATGATCAGATTGCGGATGTGAGAACCTTTGTCAACAAGTATGAAACCGTTATTAATGCACCCGGTAATTCGTACTGCTGGCAGGCGGCGTTGTTGACGGATAATAAAAAATATTACGACACCGCTTTGGATTATATTGATAATCAGTTTACTACTACGTATGAAAATGCGGAGTATTTGATTTCAAAGGTTTCCTCATTCTCATATAAAACTCACCGATATTCGCAGGATAAGAAGGACGCGACCTGCACCGAGGACGGATATGTCAGGTATTCCTGTTCCGATTGTGCGTATTATTACACCGAAACGCTTAACGCGAAGGGACATAATATGACCCCGAAGGTTATTGCGCCCACCTGTACTGCGGTAGGCTACACTATTGATGTCTGCTCCGTGTGCTCAATTGAGGACAGCACGACAAAGCGCAACATTACCGGTTCTTTGGGACACGACTATGTCTATTCAACCGAAAAGAGCAAGCTGCCAACCTGTGTTGCTTCCGGTAAAGCGACATATGTCTGCTCACGCTGTTCTGCTTCATACTCGCAGAATGTTCCGGCTAAGGGTCATACATATAAAAAGGATAAAAGCACCTACTCTTGCACAAAGAACGGCTTCCAGGATTGGATTTGTGTAGATTGTGAAGACAGTTATCAGGAGGATGTGGGCGCAACAGGTCACAAATGGGTTTTGTCGAAAAAAACCGGTTCAAAGGCGACCTATGTATGTGCTAACAAACAGTGCTTATTGCAGTCGGACGGAACTTATAAAACAGCCGGCTTTACACCTGACGGAAACATCGACCCCGGACTTTCGGCAACGGTTGTCAGGACACAGAACGGCTATTATGCTTCAAGATATGACTGCAATTCAACTGATGAATATTACATAAAGTTATTTAACAATACGGACTCTGATGTAACCGTTCAAAGTATTACAATGACTAACGGACTCAGCGTTGATTTCACCGAGCAGACACTCTCGGCGCGTGAGTTAAAGCAGTTTAGAATTACCGGAACACCTACAAAGGTGAATTCAATAAGCACATATACAGTCACCTATGATTCGGGCGTTTGTGACACCTCTATATACTGCGCGCAGGACGAGGTTGCCGCTGAGGACTCAAACTTCCAGAAGGTATCTTTTAACTCCTCGTTCCAGATAGGACTCAACTTAAACGACATATTCGGACAGATTTATGTTGAGCCTGCCGCTGACCTCAAATATGCAAAGGGGGCAACGGCAGACACCTGTTTTCCGATTTCAGAGTGGAATGCATATGTCGATAAGGAAAATATGTTCTTCTCCGATGACTCGGAGATTGGAGATGACGCGCAGCATTTTGATAACTACACTTGGAATAATACAATGCTTTCATTGGAACTCACCTCTTTCCAAAGCTCCAATTCATATACACTTTCACCCATTGATCTGTTTTCAAATACGGACGGAACGATGAATTTCTTCTACACCGGCAGCGAGTTGACAAATTCAACTGTAATTCTCGATAAGGTCGCGCAGTCGGAAACGGCTTGGGTATTCTTCTCGGGCAAGTTGCCGACCGGTTCGGCGGTGTTCAAAAATCGTTCTGATTGGACTATCAAAGAAAGCTCGTCCTCTCAAACGAAATCGTTTAAGTATCTTGCGGGCAATTTTAGAATAAATGCTTTTACTTATAACAAGGAGAAATTGCGTGCCACCGTTACCGAGTATGAAACTCTTGGACTCAATGCCTCCGATTACACCGAGAGCAACTGGACGATGTATAAAAACGCCCTTGACCGAGCAACCGAGGTATTGGGAAAGCAGAAGACAAACCAAGAGGAAGTCGATGCCGCCCGTGAGGATTTGCAGGTGGCGTATGAAGGCCTTTACAATTTCTATGCTACGGATGCGCAGATAAATTCGCTCAGAGCCTTTGTAACAAAGTATGAAGCCTTGTCTGCAGGCACGGATTCCGAATACTGCGACCGTCAGAACCTTCTTTCCGCTTATAAGGGGTATTATGACTTGGCGGTTGAGTATATTGATAATCAGTTTAAGACATTTTATGATGAAGCCGCCAATTTGGTAAAAACTGTGTCGGGATTTTCCTATAATGAGCATAAATTTGTCGTTTCGGAAAATGTCCCCGCCGATTGCACAAACGGCGCATATACTGTCAAGGTGTGCGCGCAGTGCGGATATACTTATAATGAAACAACCTCAGCTCCGCTCGGACACACCTGGGGCGACTGGACTCCGGCGGGCGACCACGCAACTCATACAAGAACTTGCTCGGTATGTGACACAACCGAAACCGCCGATTGTGAATACACAGTTACGGACTCCGAAGCCGCAACTTGCACCGAGGACGGATATAAGACATATACCTGCTCCGTCTGCGGAGATTCCTACACAGAAATTGTCGGCACGAAGGCTCATACATATTCCTTGGTTGAGGTCGCACCGAAAAACGGATTGGACGGATATTTGTACTTTGTATGCGAGGAGTGTTCACAAGTA
The DNA here is from genome assembly GCA_945227095.1 of uncultured Clostridia bacterium. Lineage (GTDB taxonomy): Bacteria > Bacillota > Clostridia > Oscillospirales > Acutalibacteraceae > CALYOC01. The sequence goes on along the minus strand of CALYOC010000138.1, from coordinate 820 downwards.
TTCCTCTACGACTCCGGAGTAGCCGGTGAGGTAACAGACATCGAAACGGCGAAAAATGTCGGAGCTGTTCCGTCCCCCTCTTTTAATGACTACAAGAGTGAGAACGAGGTAATTGCCTATGACTATTCATTGAGAGGTTCTTCACTTAAAGTTGACCCGCAAGCGTCTTTGAACACACAGGATATGCGCTTTACTGCGGCTCTTAAAATACCCGAAGGTGCCGAGGTTAAGGATTTCGGATTTGTTTACACTCAAACCCGTTTTCTCAACTCCGGAGTTGAGCCGGCGCAGGACGACAACTCCTGCTACGGAACGGAGCAGTTTGTAAGCTCTAACGAATCGGTGTATAAACTTTCCGTTATGACAGATGAAAACGGCAAGTTTACTCGTCATACGACGGCTTCCGGAATTGTTTACACCTTTAACCTTGTAATAGGTGTGGACAAAGCAAATTGGAGCAAGCACTATGCGGCGCGCTCGTATATCGTCTATGAGTATTCGGGCAGAGAGTACATCGTGTATGACAGCGAGTATTCGTCAAGAAGTGTAGAATGGATTGCACGGAGGATTTGCGCTTCACAGTATGAGGCGGAGAGCACAAAGGACTTCATTGATGAGAAAATTTTAAAAAACCTGTAATATAACATTTTAAGACTGCGTATCGGCAGGTTAATGACGGTGTGAGTATTCCGTCTTTTGCCGCGCGCAGTCTTTTGTTAAGAGGTAGTTTGAAATTGACTTTGATTTTTGGTTATGATAAACTTTAGGTGAGGAGAGTTGAACCCGATATGGTTTAAAACGGCATATTTTTGCCTGACCT
>CALYOC010000137.1 GCA_945227095.1 uncultured Clostridia bacterium | reverse complement strand
AGGTCAGGCAAAAATATGCCGTTTTAAACCATATCGGGTTCAACTATCCTCACCTAAAGGAATTGGTTTTATGAAGTGTGTTATTTGTCCTCGGAATTGTTCGGACAGAATGAGGGGATTTTGCTCTGTCGGAGATGAAATCCGAATTTCGCGCGCGGCAGCTCATTATTGGGAGGAGCCGTGTATCAGTGGAAGTAAAGGCTCCGGCACGGTGTTTTTCACGGGCTGTAATTTAAAGTGCGTATTTTGTCAGAATAAGGAGATAAGCGCCGGAAATTCCGGTAAAAAGGTCACTCTTGATGAACTTGTGAGCATTTGTAAAAAACTGTCCGAAAACGGTGTTCACAACCTTAACTTTGTAACTCCAACTCCATATATGTGCGTGCTCAAAAAAATGCTGCGGGAGAACGATTTCGGCGTACCTATAATTTACAATACAAGCTCATATGAAAGCGTTTCGGCGTTAAAGTCGCTGAACGGGCTTGTCGATGTTTATTTGGCAGATATGAAGTTTTACTCCGAGAAGTTGGCACAGAAGTATTGCGGCAGAGCCGATTATTTTAAAATAGCCGCCGCGGCGATAGAGCAGATGTATTCTCAAACAGGTGATGTGGTAATTGATGAAAACGGTCTGATAAAAAAGGGCGTCATAGTTCGCCACCTGGTCTTACCGGGATGTGTTGAGGACAGCAAGGATATAATTGATTGGTTTGCCGAGTTTTCGGCTGATAAGAGGCTCATTTTCAGCCTTATGTCGCAATATACTCCGTGCGTCGATAGCGAAAAATATCCTGAACTTAACAGGAAACTCACGCCGAGTGAGTATAATGAGGCGAAAGATTATATGAGTCTCTGCTCGGTGGACGGCTATATACAGGACTTGTCCTCGTCGGGCGAGGAATATATACCCGAGTTTGATTTAATGTAGTCCTGCTTTTATTTGACAATGGGTTTACCTTAATATATAATTAAAGCATATGAACATTTTTAGGAGCGAATTATGTCAAAAAACATTTTGCAAAAAAGCAGTGATATGGACAACGGAAGCATAACCGTTGTATATATATTAAATTTACTCAAAAAAGGTTGGAAACTTATGGTATTTATGGCGGCGATAGTTGCTGTCATAGCCTTTTCCTTTTCCAAATTTGTCATAACTCCGAAGTATTCCTCGAATATTTCTATGTATGTAACCAATACGACAAATACAAGCAGCGGAAATATCAATTATAATGATATTTATGCTTCACAAAAACTTGCGGATACATATATTGTAGTGCTTGAGGACCCTTCGGTTTTTGAGCAGGTTTGCAACAAACTACACACATCTATGACAGTCGGTCAGCTGCGAAAGGTTGTCAGCTTTAACTCTGTCAACGAAACCGAGGTTATTAAAATTACGGCGGTGACCTCCGACCCGGAGCTTTCCGCGGAGATATGTAACACTTACGGCGACATTGCTCCGGAGGTTTTGCAAAGGGTGTTTAAGGCGGGCTCCGTTGAGATTATAGGAAAAGCAAAGGTTGCAACCTCGCCCTCGTCACCTAATCTGTTTACGAATTCTTTTATCGGTGCCGCTGTCGGTGTTTTTGCCGCGTTTATTATAGTTGTAATCAAGAGCTTGTTTGATGTCACCGTTCAGAGCGAGGAGGAACTTAAGTAGAAAATCGGAGTTCCCGTCTGGGCGAGCATTCCCTCGTTTAATAAGAGCAGGGGGAAGAATAATAAGAAAAAGCGCGATTTTAGCGAGATTAGAAAAGGACTTCTCGGACCTAAGACTCCGTTTACAATCAAGGAGGCGTATAAGGCGGCGCGTACAAGTATGTCGTTTGCCGTAAATAACGGCGCGGTTAAGACTGTTGTTGTGTCCTCCTGTGAGCCCGACGCCGGTAAATCTACGACCTGCGCCAACCTCGCTATTACAATGTCAAAGATGAATGCCAGAGTACTTATTGTTGATGCGGATTTGCGCAAGCCCATTCAGCATAAGTATTTTCGAATTGATAACTCAAAGGGACTCTCCGGCGTATTGGCGGGGCATTACCCTGTCAGTGAGTGCATTTATGAGGTTGCAAACAACCTTTATGTAATGCCGTCGGGCGTAATTCCGCCCAACCCGTCCGAGCTTTTGGCAAGTGCTAATATGGACAGGCTAATCAGAGAAATTTCGAGTGTTTACGATTATGTGTTCTTTGATGCACCGCCTGCCGGCGTCGTCACAGATGCCGTAATTTTGACGCCCAAGACGGACGGTATGCTCTTCATTGTCAGACAGAATCAAACCGAGTATCCTGAAATCAGGAAGATTTTTGACGATGTAGGACATACCGAGGGTAAGGTTATCGGTATGATAATTACCGATGTCAGCAATTATAATTCTTTCGGCACAGTTAAGTACAAGGCGTATGATTATAAATACACCGAGTCTACCGAAAGAACGATGTCCCGCCCCGAAAAGAAAAAGACGCCGCAAAATCCGGCGTAAGAAGTAAAGGTACAGTCTCGTTCAGACTGTACCTTAAGATGCTTATAAGGCTTTAAATTCAAAATACATTATGTGTTTTGAATTTAAAGCGGCAACAGGGTTGATACGGCTTTTTCTTTGACAAATTTCTTATAAAACTATTGACACAATACATTTAATATGATAATATATTTTAGCGTTAATTCTATGCGCTGGTGTAGCTCAGTTGGTAGAGCAGCTGATTTGTAATCAGCAGGTCAGGGGTTCAAGTCCGTTCACCAGCTCCATTGCCGTACCCTGTACGGCGCATATGGGAGAGTTCCCGAGTGGCCAAAGGGAACAGACTGTAAATCTGTCGCTTTTTAGCTTCGGTGGTTCGAATCCACCCTCTCCCACCATAATAGTCAACATTCGTTGATACAAAGAAGTCATCTCTTTACGAGGTGACTTTTTTGTTTGCGATAGCCGTAAATCCCTTATTTACAGTGGTTTTCGGCTATTTCTCTTTTTGTGCAGCGTTCAATGCTGTCTTGGAAAACCTTCTCGTATTCCGTTGCCGTTTTGCTTTGGCTTTCATTGTCCATTGTTTTGAAACCTCCCCCTACCTTGGGGGTTTCACTCAAAACATAAAGCCTTGAACGGGTTCAAGACTTTATTGCAAGAAAACGTAAGTCATAAATTGTCATAAATAATACTAAAATGTGTTGACAAATACTTTTCTGTTTGCTATAATGGAATCAGAAAGGAAGTGGAGGAATGAATCTAGGTAAGATTTTATACTATTCATGTGGACTTTGGATATTTAAAATTATATTTTGGATTGTGTACATTTTTATACTGTCCATTCCTATTGCCTTAATAAGGTTAATTAAGAAAGCGTAAGAAACATTTCTAATAAAAATACTAATAGAAAGTTGAGGAGTTGTAATGAATTACGATAGAATAATTATTGAGATGTTGGATCGAATTAAAACTTTGGAGGACGAGGTGGCGATATTAAAAGGATCAATAAACACTTCCGACAAAAAAACAGATGCTACAATATC
>CALYOC010000136.1 GCA_945227095.1 uncultured Clostridia bacterium | reverse complement strand
CAGACAGTCAGGTAGATATTATTGGTTATAAACGGATTTGTAATTATTTTCAGTATAGCCTTAGCCTCGGTCTTGACAAAGTATATCACAAAGCCCATAGTGAAAATTGCCGACGAGTCGAAATTTCTTGCCGATTCACTCGACCGAACCTTTACCGGGCAGGGCTATGAGGAGGCGCAGTATCTCGCGGACAGTCTTAATTATGCGGCGGCTCAAATAGGCAAGGTTGAAAAGCTTCGCCGAGAACTTGTTGCAAATATTTCACACGATCTCAGAACTCCGCTGACTCTAATAAGCGGATATGCACAGATGATGCGGGATTTGCCCGGAGAAGACAATGAGGAGAATTTGCAGATTGTCATTGACGAAGCGGACAGGCTTCAAAGCCTTGTCAGCGAGGTGCTCGATATGTCAAAGCTTCAATCGGGAAACGAACAGTTAAATCCGTCTGCGTTTGATATATCGGCGGAACTTCGTGATTTTACCTGCAGGTATAATAAGCTTGTGGAAAAGGACGGCTTTGAGATAATTTTGACCGACCTTTGCCGTTCGGACACCGTTGTATATGCGGATATAACGCGTATTCGGCAGGTGGTTTACAATTTAGTGAACAATGCCGTGTCGTTCACCGGTGAAGACAAGAAGGTGTATATTGAACTGAGCGAAGATCCGTCGGGGATTCGTGTTGACATCAGGGACACCGGAAGCGGAATAGGGAAAGACGAGTTGGAGGAAATTTGGGAGAGGTATTATAAATCCAACTCTCACCACAAGAGAAATCGCAGAGGTTCAGGGCTCGGACTTTCGATTGTCAGGGAGATTTTGGAATTGCACAAGGCGCCGTTCGGAGTCAACAGCACCGAGGGAAAGGGCTCCGATTTTTATTTTGTACTACCGAAACATACCGATTAAAAGATAACTGCCGAGGGCACAGGGCGCCCTCGGCAGTTTTAGCGTGGTTTGATTATAAGCTGTCAGTTTTGCTTTCTGACCATTGTGTATTCGTCGTAATATTTAAAATACGGACAGCCTTTTTCTGCGCGGTTTAGGAACCGCTCCATTTCGTCCATATCCAAGTCGATATTGCAGAAGTTGTATTCTTCTTCCTCGTCCCAAAGGTAGTTTTGACAGTATTCACATTGCATATTTATCACCACCGAATATGATACCATATTATCATTTTTTGAGCAATAAATTCTTTTTAATTTGCACCTGTTCGGCACGCTTTGTTAAAATAACTAAAAAACAGTGTCTAACCGCGTCGAATTTTTAAACATTTTAGTGTTGAAAACGATATACCGCTTATGTTAAAATTTAACTGTAATGATTGTATGTGATGCAGCGGGGTAGATAATGGAACTTTTGAAAGAACGCATTTACAAGGACGGAAAGGTTTTTCCCGGAGATGTTCTGAAAGTCGACTCCTTTTTAAATCATCAGATTGACGCCGAACTGCTTGGCAAGATGGGCGAGGAAATTTATGATTTATTTAAGGATTGCTCGGTGAATAAAATCTTGACTATCGAAGCGAGCGGAATTGCGTTGGCGTGCTTTGCTGCGCGTGAGTTTTCCTGCCCGTGCGTCTTTGCGAAGAAGGCGAAGACCTCAAACATTTCAGACTCCGTTTACACCACCGGCGTTCATTCGTACACCCACGGCGTTGATTACAATATAGTTGTGTCCAAGGAATTTTTGAACGAGGGCGACAATGTTCTGATTGTGGACGATTTTCTCGCCAACGGCGCGGCGATGAACGGACTCATCTCTCTTTGCGAGCAGGCGGGTGCGCGCGTTGTGGGCTGCGCTGCGGCGATTGAGAAAGTCTTTCAGAACGGCGGCAATTCTCTCAGGGAGAAGGGCTATCGTGTGGAGAGCCTCGCCAAGGTTTTGGAAATGGACGGAGAAGCGGGCACAATAGTGCTCGAATGACGAAGAGTGCAGCAGTGTGCTCTTTTTTAGTTTAGCTTAAAGTACTGCTTTAAGTACATTATAATAATAAAAATACGGAGGAAAAAGTCATGAAAAACATCAAAAAAATTGTTGCACTTGCACTTGCAGCAGTAATGCTTCTCGTTTGCTTTGCCGGTTGTTCAAAGAAAGACGCCGGAGCGGACATCAAAGTAGGTTTCATCTTCTTGCACGATGAGAACTCCACTTATGACCTCAACTTTATCAAAGCTGCCGACGAAGCTTGCGAAGCTCTCGGAATCAGCGAGGAGAACAAAGTTTACAAGACCAACATTCCCGAGGGACAGGAGTGTCTTGACGCTGCAAAAGACCTTGTTGACCAGGGCTGCACATTCATCTTTGCAAACAGCTTCGGCCACGAGGATTACTTGATTGAGGCAGCTAAGGAATATCCCGAGGTTCAGTTCTGCCACGCAACAGGCACAAAGGCACACACAGAAAACCTGCCTAACTTCCACAATGCTTTCGCTGCTATCTATGAGGGTCGTTACCTTGCAGGTATCGCCGCAGGTATGAAGCTCAACGAAATGATTGAGGCGGGCAAATTTACCGCAAAAGAAGCTAAAATGGGTTATGTAGGCGCATTCACATATGCAGAGGTTATCTCCGGTTACACCTCCTTCTATCTCGGTGCAAAGAGCGTATGTCCTTCCGTCACAATGGAAGTTCAGTTCACAGGCTCTTGGTACGATGAGACCGAGGAGAAGTCAGCAGCGGAGGCTCTTATCGCAAGAGGCTGCAAACTCATCAGCCAGCACGCCGACTCAATGGGTGCTCCCACCGCTTGTGAGACTAAGAATATTCCCAATGTTTCCTACAACGGAAGCACAGTTAAGGCTTGCCCGAATACCTTTATCGTTTCTTCAAGAATCAACTGGGCTCCTTATTTTGAGTATGCTATTCAGAATGTAATCGACGGCAAGGAGATCGACACAGACTGGACAGGAAGTCTTGCAACAGGTTCCGTTGAGCTTACAGAAATCAACGATCAGGCTGCCGAAAAGGGACCCAAAGAGGAAATTGAGGAAGCTAAGGCTAAGCTTGAGGCAGGCACACTTCATGTATTTGACACAAAGACATTTACAGAGAAGGGCAAGGAAGTTACCTCTTACATGGCCGATGTTGACACAGATGCTGATTACACACCTGACACAGAGGTTGTTAAAGACGGATATTTCCACGAGTCAGAGTATCGTTCTGCTCCGTATTTTAACCTTGGAATTGACGGTATCACAACTCTTAACCAAAAATTCTAATTATTAAATAACCAGGTCTGATATATTATCAAAGCATATGGCAGACACCGCTTGAGCGGTGTTTGCCGCAGCTGATTATATTAAGAAAACCCGTGACCGTGGTAAAACACGGTCACGATGTGTTTTTTTATAAATTCTGCGGAGGTAGAGATGAGCGGTTCATTTGCGATTGAATTAAGAGGAGTAACAAAGAAGTTCGGCAGCGTAGTTGCGAACAATAAGGTAGACCTCCGGGTTCGTCAGGGAGAAATTTTGGCGATTTTGGGTGAAAACGGAAGCGGCAAAACAACCCTTATGAATATGGT
>CALYOC010000135.1 GCA_945227095.1 uncultured Clostridia bacterium | reverse complement strand
ACCTGTGCGCCTCAAGAATGGCAATCTCATCATCGGCTCCGCGCCAGCCGTTCTCAACGAGGGGAACGAACACAGGACAGGACTTGCTGAACACCTGAACAGAGCTGTCAAGTTCCCCGATAACGCGCTCAAACGCTCCGCTGTCAACGGTTGCGCTTGTGCCGATAACGCCGATTTTGCCGTTTGTGGTTTTCTCGACGGCGGCCTGTGCCGCAGGTACTACAACGCCTGTATTCGGTATATCCAAGCCGCTCAAAACATCGCTCGCGACACTTGACACCGTTCCGCAGGCGGCGATGATGAATTTACAGTTAAACGAGTTTAAAAGTTCAATATCCTGCCGCGCATATTCTTTAATCGTGCTCTCGCTTCGCGTTCCGTACGGCACGCGTCCGGTGTCTCCGAAATATACTATGTCCTCACCGGGCAGCAGTTCTCGAAGCGCTCTGACCGCGGTCAGACCGCCCATACCCGAATCGAAAACACCGATTGGTAAATCACTCTTCATATCTTACCCCCGCGCTCTAAGGCGAGCTCTATCAAACGATTTAACAAATCGGAATATTTAATCCCCGAAACATTCCAAAGTTTAGGGTACATACTGATTGAAGTGAAGCCCGGCAGGGTGTTGGGTTCGTTGAAAAGAACCTCCCCGCTCACCTTATCGACAAAAAAGTCCATTCTCGCCATGCCCTGACAGCCGAGAGATTTATAAATTTCAACAGCCGCGCCGCGAACCTCCTGTACCTTTTGCTCACTGATATTTACCGGAGGTATCGCCAATCCGCTGTCACCCTGATACTTCGCCTGATAATCGTAAAACTCGTTACAGGGAAGGATTTCTCCGACAACAGAGGCCTGCGGATTTTCATTTCCGAGCACCGCGCACTCGACCTCCCAGCCGTCTATTCCCTGTTCAAGTACAATCTTGTCGTCCTCCGCAAAGGCTATTTCAATCCCCTTTTCAAGCTCCGTCTCGTCATGAGCCTTGGTTATGCCGACGGACGAGCCTGCATTTGCGGGCTTGACAAAAATAGGATAGCCGAGATACTCCGCCGCATTCGCGACACAACTCTCTTTGTCACTTAAATAATCGGACTTTATCATTTCTACCCAATTAGCCTGCGCGACTCCCGCCATATCGCAAGCGGAATTTGTCAGCGCCTTATCCATACACACTACGCTGACCGCACAGTTGCAGCCCACATAGGGTATCTGCGCAAGTTGAAGGAGTCCCTGTACCGTTCCGTCCTCTCCGTTCTTACCGTGCAAAACCGGGAAAACGGCGTCAAGTTTGACAGTCCTAACACCCTGCGGTTCAAATATCATAAGTCCGCCTATCTCCGAGTCGGGCGGTATAAACGCGTGAGTTGTATATTCCGGAGTGTCCCACTTATCATTCGGCAGCAATGAGTTGTCACCGGTAAAAAGCTTCCACCTTCCGGTCTTTGTAATTCCGACCTTATAAATTTCGAATTTTCCCTCGTCAATATTATCTAAAACGCTCGCCGCGCTGACGCAGCTTACATCATGCTCACTCGAAACTCCGCCGAAAAGCACCGCAATGGTTTTTTTACTCAACATTATCACTCCAATAGATGTAATCAAAACTAAATATATTCAAATCATTTTATCATATATTCTATATTTAAGCAAATATTATATCGGATAAAATTGCAATCCCCGCTGTATTTAATACAACGGGGTAAATATAATTATTTGTTAATCGGGTCACCCGGCTGAGCCTGGGTGAGCTTCTGCATAAGTCCTTTCTTTTTCTTCGGCGGCTTATATTTCGGAGGATTGGCCATTTTGCTCTTATACCTTTTGCCCGAGGAGCCCGACATCATTTTATTTATAGAATGAATAGTGGGCTTCATATAATCGGACATATACGGATCGACAACCTTGTAGTACTCCTCCTTGTTGTCCATATGACTCATAATGCAGACGGCGATAATATCCTGAACCTCGTTTGTTCCGTCCTCATAAATTTCACAAATCATTTTTAAAAGCTTCTTGCTCGTCTGCGGCGGAAGTTTGCCGTTGACGGCATCCATAAACTTGGGCAAAATTATGCGGTCGCAAAAGTCGAGCGGAAGAAATTCGCCGTAGTCAACGATACTCTGCTTGAGCTCATCCTTATACTCCGGAAAAATCATTACAAAGCGGTTGGCAAGCGTCTGCGGGTCATAGCTGACAACTCCGCTTTTAGCCTTTGACTTTGAGACGGAGTGCGGCAGTTTCACTTTTGATAAATCGGTCGCCTTTTTCAAAGAAAACGCACTCTCAACGCTGTCCTTAAAGTCATTGCAAATACTCTTAACATCGCTCTCCGTCGCAGATTTGGGCTCAAAAAGCCAAGCGGACAACTCCTTGCACACATCGACGGATACACCCTTGTCGGCGCTGCCGAAAAGTTTTATCTGACTCTTTTCCTTTTCGTAGGAAATCGCAGCTGTACCGGTTTCTCCGTCCAAATACATTGTGACGGCGCCGTCGGTGATTTCGAGCGGCAAATCCTTGCTCTGCATAGTCTCCCTGTCGTAGCGAAAGGTGAAATTGTTTGCAGACACAAAAGTCGCAAAGGATTTTTTTATCATAGCAAATGCTTCGTTTACTTCAATCATAGCTAACTCCAAAAATTTGAATTTGTAACCCGGTGTATTATGCCTTGACACAATCGCTTTTATCCGAATCATAATATAAAAAATATATACGAGAGTGATTATAACATATATTTACGCTTAAAGCAAATACTTTGTACTCACCGCACGATTGGACAAAAAAGCGCTCATAAGGACTGCCTTATGAGCGCTTTGAGTATAAATTTCCGTGCCTTCCGGCACACATTGCCCCCAAATCGTGATTTATCCCGACTTCTCGGCAGGGGGGATGATAATAAAATAAACATTTTAAGCTTGTCTAAAATCCAGCCTTGCCGACAAGCCAGCAGATTGCTCTGATACAAAATCGACACAAGCCCCTTCGGCGAAGGATAACATCACAAATAACAGGAGCTTAAAAAACGCTTTTTTATAACTCATCACTTATTTTAAACAAATCATTAGGCGTGCAATCAAAAAGTCTGCACATAGTTTCAATGTTTTCATATTTTATTGATTTGGTTTCATTATTAACCATTTTATTAAAATTTTGATATCTCATACCAAGTTGCATATACAGCCAATACTTTATCCTACCGTTTTCTTTCAATAGTTCCAACGCTCTGAGTTTTATCATTTTATCTCCTACTATCTAATGTTTTGATAAGATAATACTTTATCAATTATCGTTGACATATAGACTATCGCAATATATAATGTAAACATTAGATAGATTTAAGATTTCCTATTATGTCAAGAGATAAAAAAACAGGAGGCAGCAGATACAATGGAATCAAATAAAACAAATCTTAAAATTTCTTTTTGCCTACCCGTATATAATGTTAAAGAATACCTTACCGAATGTATAAATTCAATAATAAGTCAAAAATTAAAAGAGCGGGATTGCTATTTTGAAATTCTCTGCATTG
>CALYOC010000134.1 GCA_945227095.1 uncultured Clostridia bacterium | reverse complement strand
AGATTGCCTCTTGTCTCGTGGGCTCGGAGATGTGTATAAGAGACAGGGCGTCGCATACCTCAAAGTATTTATTCACCTTTTCGGCGGCAGTCTTATTTTCTTCTTTTCTGACTGCGCTTTTGTAAAGGTTTTTGACAACGCCCTTGCCCTTTAATTTTGTCAGGGCGTAAATTGAAGCGAGTATCTCGCTCGGTTCAAAGCCCGAAACGACAAAGGGTTTTTTATATTTTTCTGCGAGCGGCAAAAAGCAATCGCTTCCGGTTATGACGCTGACATGGCCGGGCGCCAAAAACCCGTCAATTTTTTTATTTTCACTGCAAAGTCTGTCAATTACCGCCGGCATTGTTTTCAGCGAGCACATAAGCTTTACATTTTCTATTTTTTTATTTTCCAGCTCCTCTAAAAGCAGAGCGTATATCGGAGTGGTTGTTTCAAAGCCGACCGCCGCGAAGATAAATTCGGTGTTCGGGTTTTCCTGCGCCGGGGGGATAATTTCAAACGGTGAATAGACCATTTTTATTTTACCGCCGGCGGCCTTGGAATCCTTGAGCGAGCCGTTTGAGCCGGGGACTCTTATCATATCCCCGAAGCTCACGACGCAGGTATTTTCCCTTTGCGACATTTCGCACAACTTGTCAATATACTGTGTAACGCTGACGCAGACGGGACATCCGGGACCGGATACGAGCTTAATCCTGTCGCTTAACAGACAGGGAATGGCGTTTTTGTTAATTGAAGCCGTGTGTGTTCCGCAGACCTCCATTATTGTAATCGGTTCACCGTCGTATTCTTTTAGGTATTTGAGTACATTGTCTATATTCATTGAAGCTCTTCCAATTCCTTAAACAGTTCGGTCATATATTTTGCCTCATTCTCCGGCAGAACCTGAATTACAAGACCTGCGTGAACGAGGGCGTAATCTCCGGGCTTCACATCTACTATTCCCGTTTTAGCCTTGACCTTGTTTCCGGAGTAATCTATTGTCGCGGTGTCGCCGCTCACTTCGGTCACTATACCGGGATATGCAACGCACATAGTTTTACCTCTTTTCGTATAATTTTTTGGCGGCAATATATGCCTGACCTAATGCGATGCCGCCGTCACCGGCGGGAACTTTTTCGTTGATATATACTTTAAATCCCTCTTTTTCCAATCGGGAGATACATTCCTCGGTGAGGATTTTGTTGTTAAACACACCGCCGCTCAAAGCAATCTGCGGCACGGAGAATTCTATTGCCGTCTTCACCGTGGCGTTTGCAATCGCAATGTGGAAGGACAGCGCTATGTCATTTATGTTTTCGCCATTTTCTTTGAGCAGTTCAATATCTTTTATAATTTTCGCGCCGTCAAAGTCAAAGGTCAGCGGAAGTATTTTTTTACCCTTTTGAGCCGCCGCTTCAAGTGCCGTGGCGCATTCGCCCTCGTAGGAGTTGAAGTATTTAATGTCTAAAAGCGCGCTCACCGCGTCAAAAAGTCTGCCCATACTTGAATATTCGGCGGTGTTTATTGAGTTTTTAATTGCGTTGACGAGCATTTTATCCTCGCACTCTCCGATGTCGGCTCTGTAACATTCCAGCACACGCCGCGCGTCCTTTGAAACTAAATCCGCACCGCACATCGTGGTGTATTTCAAGTGACGAAGCCTGCGAAAATCTCCGTTTTCGCACAATAGCACTTCACAACCCCAAACTTTGCCGTCCGTGCCGTAGCCCGTTCCGTCAAAGGCGAATCCGAGCACAGGACCTTGCAAGCCGTGTTCTGCCATTACAGAGGCTATGTGCGCGTGGTGATGCTGTACCTTGATATGAGCTTTCTTATAATTTGCGCTCATATATGCCGGGTGCATATCCGATGCACAGTAATCGGGCGTTGCGTTTAAAAGGTAAGCGATTTTGTCAGCTGTTTCGGTGTAGACGGAGAATGCTTCATTGTCCTGCAGGTCACCGAGATGCTGACTCATATATGCGTAGGAGTCCTTTAAGAAGCAGAATGAGGATTTTAAATCTCCGCCTGCGGCAAAAATACTTGCGCTTTCGGGCAGACCTGTCTTTATCGGCAGGGGAACATAGCCCCGCGCACGGCGAACCGTCTGAACACGCACGTCCGGGAGCACTTTGAGAATGCTGTCGTCAAGGGGAGTGAGTATATCTCTGTTGTGGTAAAGAACTCCGAAAAGCTCCTTTTTTTCTCTCATAATGCCGAGCATTTTCTCGTTTTGAGTGATTATCGGCTCGTCCGTTATATTGCCGCTTGTCATTATGAGCGCGCCGCACTCCCTTGCAAGCATTATTTGAATGGGATTACAGGGCAGGAATGCGCCTATATACGGACTGTTGCCGCACACCGGCTTTGGCAAATCCCGCTTTTTGTTCAAGAGGACTATCGGTCGGGCACTGTTTTTTAAAAGCTCCTTTTCGCTACTGCTCATATGGCAGAATCTTTCTATTTCCTCTGTGTTCGGAAACATCACTGCAAAGGGCTTTTCGGCTCTGTTTTTAATAATTCTTAAATTGCGTACGGCTTTTTCGCTGAACGCGCTGCAGGCGAAGTGAAATCCGCCTATATCCTTTACCGCGATAACCCTTTCGTTTTTAATGGCGTTTACCGCCTGTTCCATAGGGTTGCCGGGCTCGGTGAAAAACAGCTCCGGCCCGCAGTCGCGGCAGGCTACCGTCTGTGCAAAGCAGCGCCTGTCCGAGGTTGTGAAATATTCTTCTTCACACTTTTTACAAAGGGTAAACTCCTTCATAACGGTGTTATCCCTGTCATACGGAGTGCGCTCGGTTATACTGTATCTCGGACCGCATACGGCGCAGGAGATAAATGGGTGCCTGTACCGTCTGTTCGACTTGTCGAACAGCTCCCGCTCGCACTTTTCGCAGGTGGCTATATCCGGACTGATGAAAAGCGGAGAACCAAATTCCTTTTTGCTTTCAAGTATCTCAAACTCGTTCAAAGAGTTGTCGGAATGTGTCAAAATCTCTTTTTTGACATCTAAAATGAAGGAACCCTCGGGAGGGTGGTTAACAAGGCGGTCGATGTATTCGTCCAACGCCTTTTTATCGGACTCGGCAAGTATTTCAACCGCCGAGCCTTTGTTCAGGACATAGCCGTGTACTCCCAGAGCCTTTGCCTGCTTTTTGGCAAAAGGTCTGAAGCCGACGCCCTGAACTATTCCCGTGAGTTCCAGTTTGATTATCATATGTATTTATTTCATCGACAGGCTCTTTTTAGGACAGCTTTCCACGCAAAGGCCGCAGCCTACGCACTTTGTCTTGTCAAAAGCCCATTTCTTTTCATTTCTGTCAACGGTGATTGCCTCCTGCGGACACTTTTTTGCACAAAGTGTGCAGAAAACGCACTTATCCGTATCGTTTACTATTTCCGGTGACTCGGACGACTGTACCGCCGCTTCTTCAAAAGAGAGACTCTTTTTAGGACAGCTTTCCGCGCAAAGGCGGCATTTTGAGCACTTGTCGTCGTCGCAATCCCCTTTCTTTTCGTTTCTGTCAAAGGGGATTGCACCGGCCTTGCACTATTTG
>CALYOC010000133.1 GCA_945227095.1 uncultured Clostridia bacterium | reverse complement strand
CGCGTGTTCTGAATTCAAGGCGGCGCGTCATGCTGCGTATACGCGCAGTTTGTTCATATGGAGGATATAAACCTTCATTTTACAGGTGACTTTCACGCAATAGGTGCGGCAAACAATCTCTTGGCGGCAATGCTTGACAACCACATTCATCAGGGCAACGAATTGGGGATAGATGTGCGCCGTATAACTTGGAAAAGATGCGTTGATATGAACGACCGCCAGCTTCGTTATATCACCGACGGACTCGGCGGCAAGGTGAACGGAGTACCTCGTGAGGACGGCTTTGATATTACCGTTGCGAGTGAGATAATGGCTATTTTTTGCCTTGCGACCTCAATTTCCGACCTACAAAGAAGGCTCGGCAGAATTATTGTCGGTTACACTTTCAGCGGAAAGCCGGTCACAGCGGACGATTTAAAGGCGACCGGTGCTATGACCGCTCTGTTAAAGGACGCGGTAAAGCCCAACCTTGTTCAAACTCTTGAGGGCACGCCTGCGCTTGTTCACGGAGGACCTTTTGCAAATATTGCCCACGGCTGCAACTCTGTTATAGCAACCAAAACCGCCTTGAAACTTGCCGATTATTGCATAACCGAGGCGGGCTTCGGTGCCGATTTGGGAGCGGAGAAGTTCTTGGACATCAAGTGCCGTATGGCAGGCCTGAAGCCGTCCGCCGTAGTTATTGTCGCTACAATAAGAGCGCTTAAAATGCACGGCGGCGCCGATAAAAAGAACCTTGCCAAGGAGGACTTGGAGACTCTTAAAAAGGGTATGCCCAATCTTTTAAGGCACATTTCAAATATTAAGGATGTATATAAGCTTCCCTGCGTTGTAGCCGTTAATCGTTTCCCCGATGATACGGACGCGGAAATTGAGCTTGTTATGAAGATGTGTGAACAGCTCGGAGTAAATGTCCGACTTTCAACCGTTTGGGCTGACGGCGGCAGAGGCGGTGAGGAATTGGCAAGGGAGGTAGTTGACCTTTGTGAAAATGCTGATAACAGCGGCTTTACCTTTGCGTATGATGAAGAAGATGATATTAAGACAAAGATAGAGGCTCTTGTCAAGAAGGTTTACCGAGGTGCGTCTGTTTCTTACAGCAAGGCGGCATTGTCGCAGATTGAGCAGTTGACCTCTCTGGGCTTCGGGAATATGCCTGTCTGTATGGCAAAAACGCAGTACAGCTTTTCCGACGACCCGCTGAAAATCGGTGCACCGGAGAATTTTACGGTTGATGTTAAAAGTGTTAAGGTTTCTGCCGGTGCCGGTTTTGTGGTAGTTCTTACGGGAAGTATTATGACAATGCCCGGACTGCCGAAACACCCGGCGGCGGAGAATATAACCGTTGATGAAAACGGAGTTATTGACGGCTTGTTCTAAATTGTAAAAAAATACACCTTGCGTATGCAGGGTGTATTTTTTTGTCAGCCTGTTAAATTCAGGTGTTTTCTTTTAGTTAAAATTATGATATAATTAAGATATAATTTTGATTAGATAATTTTTAACTGAATTTAAGGAGTTTTTTATGGAGATTAGACCTATTTCAGATTTGAGAAATAAATTTACAGAGATTTCAAAAATTGTGCACGAAAATGACGAGCCTGTCTTTTTTACTAAAAACGGATATGGCGATATGGTAGTAATGAGCGTAGAAAAGTATGAGCAGCTGATTGCTCGGTCGCAGGAATCTGCGTCAGCCCCACAGAATAGTGACGGCTCCGAGGACAAAATCACTCTTGAGGAATTTAACCTCGACAAATTCGATTCCGAGGACGACGGAGAATCGGATAAGGACTTTTCTATCAACCTTGCCGAGATTAAAAGCGACGGAGAGTTTATCGACCCGGATATTGAGGAGTCCGAAAAGGAAGCGCAGCCCAATCGTCAAGGCTCTTTCTTTGGCAGATTCGGCAGAAGATAAGCATAATATACAATTGAATAGTATAAAATGTCCCGCCGAAAAATCATTTCGGCGGGACATTTGTTATTTTAACTATTTAGATTTCCTGCTCACAGTATGCACATCTGTAAACCTTGTTATCATCACTGACGAAAAGCTGTTTTAAATCGTCGTCTTTGTTAGTAATGCAGTGCGGATTACGGCATTTGAGAGGTTTTGAGAAACTCATTATCGGCTCGGCTTGGTTTTTTATTTCTCTGCCTACCGAGCTGTCCTTTTTGTATTCGTCAAGGAGCTTGAGTATAAGTGCCATTCTCATATATTTGCCGTTTAGCGTCTGCTCAAAGTAGCAGGCGCGCGGGTCGTCGTCAACATATTTTGAAATCTCATTGAGCCTTGGCAGGGGGAGCATAATGCATATGCGTTTCTTTGCCGCCTTCAGCTTATCTGCTCTTAGAATGTAGGAGTCCTTTAATCGCAGGTATTCTTGAATATCAACAAATCTTTCCTGCTGAACTCTTGTCATATACAGGACGTCAAGCTCCTGCATATATTTGTTCATATCCGAGGTTTCGATATACTGCATATCGTGTTCCGTTATTATATCCTTAATGTGTCGGGGGAGCTTTAATTCTTCGGGAGAGATAAGTATGAACTTAACATTTTTGTACCTTGTCAGAGCAACAATTAGCGAGTGAACGGTTCTTCCGTATTTCAAGTCGCCGCACATACCGATAGTCAGGTTGTCAAATTTTCCCAAGTGATTTTGAATTGTCATCAAATCGGCAAGTGTTTGAGTGGGGTGCTTGTGCTCGCCGTCGCCCGCGTTTATAATCGGCACTCCGGAGTGCATAGCCGCGCTGAGCGGTGCGCCGTCATTCGGGTGACGCATAGCTATAATATCGGCGTAATTGCTCACTACTCTTATTGTGTCGCTGACACATTCGCCCTTTGAGGCGGAACTGCTTTTAGGGTCGGAAAAGCCGATGACATTTCCGCCCAACTCCATCATCGCCGCGGTAAAACTGAGCCTCGTCCTCGTGCTCGGCTCGAAGAAAAGAGTGGCAAGCTTTTTGCCGTGGCAGATGTCCATATATTTTTCTTTGTTTTTGCTGATATCTGCGCCCGTAGCGAGAAGCTCGGATAACTCCTCGGTGGACAAATCGTCTATATCAAGTAAATGTCTCATTTTATTCTCCGTGTTTTTATATCAGTTGTCTATCCAGGATTCATCGGACGGATTATTTCTGAACTTAATAAGTCTTGCTTTGTCGGAGTGCTTTATGTAGCCTTGCTCGGCGGCAACTTCGACAAGTGCGTCAAAATCGGTAAGCGAGGTGTTTTCAACATTCGCGTTTTGGAGTGCCTCAACGCCCTTTTTCATAGCGTATGTAAATATGCTTATTATTCCCAAAACTTCCGCGCCTGCCTCTCTGAGAGCGTTTACAACTTCTAATACGCTGCCGCCTGTGGAAATCAAATCCTCGACGACAACTACCTTTTGTCCTTTTTCGAGCTTGCCCTCAATTTGATTTGTTCTGCCGTGCTTTTTGTTACTGCCCCTGACATATCCCATAGGCATACAGAGCAAATGCGCTATAATTGCGGCGTGTGGAATTACTGAGGTACTTGTACGCATAATTACCTCACAGTCCGGGT
>CALYOC010000132.1 GCA_945227095.1 uncultured Clostridia bacterium | reverse complement strand
GGCTCCCACCTCTAATGGATCAAATATTGTAAGGAATACTGCTACAAATTACTTTTCAGATGAAACATCAAAGCGGAGCACCTCAAGCTCAGAGACCACGAGCAGAAGGAACTCTCCCACTACTCGAACGCCACTACCGACATCGAATACCTGTTCCCGTTCGGCTGGGGCGAGCTCTGGGGTATTGCGGACAGGACCGACTTTGACCTCACTCAACACCAAAACACCTCGGGCAAGAGTCTTGAATACTTCGACCAGACGGCGAATAAAAAATACCTTCCCTATGTAATCGAGCCTTCCCTGGGTGCCGACAGAGTAGCCTTGGCCTTCTTGTGTGAAGCATACGATGAGGAGGTTGTCGACGCCGAGAAGAACGACACCCGCGTTGTAATGCGCTTCCACCCGGCGCTTGCACCCTACAAGGCATGTATTCTCCCTCTTTCAAAGAAGCTCTCCGACAAGGCGCAAGAGGTTTACGATAAACTTTCGGGCGAATTTATGATCGACTATGACGACGCCGGCTCAATCGGAAAAAGATACCGCAGACAGGACGAAATCGGAACACCGTTTTGTATCACATACGATTTCGACAGCGTTGAGGACGGCTGCGTAACCGTCAGGGACAGAGATACTATGCAGCAGGTTCGTATGCCCATCGATGAATTGGCAGGCTACATTAAGTCGAAGATAGATTTTTAATCTCAAAGTAACTACACTACGGAGGCAGATATGGATTTTTTAGGTAAAGAGCTTTTGCTGATTGTGAACCCCGTTGCCGGCAAGCAAAAGGTCAGAGGCTTGGAAAACGAATTTCATAAGATTTTAAAGGACGGCGGCTTCAACATAACCCGAGTCGAAACTCAAAAGGAGAAAAACGCTCAGGCTATCACAGAGGAAATGGGAGAAAGTTTCGACCTTATCGTGTGCATAGGCGGCGACGGAACGCTAAAGGAAACACTTTGCGGAACAATGAATTTGAACAGGGAAATCCCGGTGGGATACATTCCTCTGGGAACAACCAATGACTTTGCAAATTCTCTCGGGATTTCCACAGATCCCATCACCGCTTGCCGAGATATTGTACGCGGTGTCGCCACTCCCATTGATATGGGCAGACTCTCAACAGGTGAAAGTTTTATATATGTTGCTGCATTCGGCAACTTTGTCGATATGTCATACTCAACTCCGCAGGCTTGGAAAAACAAGCTGGGACTCGCGGCATACTATCTCAACGCCGGAAAATCCGCTCTTAAAATGCACCCCTTTGAAGCGAGAATTACCTGCGACGACGGCACCGTGTACGAGGGCAAGTATTTTTACGGCGGCGCTTCCAACTCCAAATCGATAGCCGGAATACATGCGCTCGGAAAGTGCGGCGTTGATTTGAGCGACGGCGCGCACGAAATGGTGCTCATAGATTGGCCGAAGAACTTTCCTGCATTTTTGGCAACAATGCTCAAAACCATAGCCAAAAAGGATGTAAAAGGAAATAAATACATTCACATTCACCCCGGAAAAAAATTCACCTTCCAATTTGAAAATCCGACGCCGTTCACTCTCGACGGAGAGTTCGGCGGCGAACACACAGAGATAACTGCCGAGAATGTTAAACACGCGGTAAGCATTATTTTAAATATTTAAAACATACTTTATGTGGCTTGATACACCCTCGAAAAGAGGGTGTATCTTTTATTTTGACCGACATTTTTCCTTAATACCCGCGGCGATAATTAAATAATATAAATATTCATATATTTATCAAGAAATACTAAAGATTGAACAACGCTTATCGGGAGATATATATGAATATATTTATTGTGCTGAACTTTTTGGGCGGAATTGCATTTTTCCTTTTCGGAATGTCGGTTATGTCCGGGGGACTTGAAAAAATGGCGGGAGGAAAGTTAGAAGCCCTGCTGAGTAAAATGACATCAAGCTCCGTCAAGGGGCTTTTGCTCGGCGCGGGGATAACAATGTCGGTACAATCCTCGTCAGCGGTCACGGTTATGCTTGTCGGACTTGTAAACTCCGGGATAATGGCTCTCAAACAGACAATCCCCGTTATAATGGGCTCAAACATCGGAACTACGGTGACCTCGTGGCTGTTAAGTCTTGCGGGTATAAGCAGCGATAATCTGTTTATCAGACTGCTCACTCCGGCGGCATTTGCTCCGGCAGTTGCCTTTGCGGGAGTGCTCGCATTTATGCTGGGAAAAAAGCCCCGTCTGAAGGACGCGGGATATATCCTTGTTGGCTTCGGAATACTTATGTACGGAATGGAAATGATGAAAAATGCTGTAAGTCCTCTCACTCAACTGCCGAAATTTACCGAGGTGCTGACTGTTTTTTCAAAAAATCCGATTCTATCCTTTATCATCGGCACCCTGTTTACCGCAATAATACAATCCTCCTCCGCAAGCGTGGGCGTTCTTCAGGCGCTGGCTATAAGCGGTTCAATTTCCTTCACCGCGGCAGTTCCGATTGTCGTAGGTCAAAATGTCGGAACCTGTATCACCGCGGCAATCAGCGCAATAGGGGTAAATAAAAACGCAAAGCGCGTTGTGACCGTCCACCTCGTATTCAATATAATAGGAGGTTTGCTGTTCTTCCTGATATACAGCCTGCTTCGTCTGATTCCGAGCTTCTCATTTGAAAGCCGCCCGGCTACGGCACTCGACATCGCCATTATACACACTTTGGTAAATGTATTTTCGACCGCAGTGCTCTTTCCGTTTTGCGGGCAGCTTGAAAAGCTCGCAAATATCATTATCCGCGACAGGGACTCCTCCGGAAAAGATATTTTCCTTGACGAACGGCTGATTTTAACCGCTCCAGTGGCGGTCAGCGAGAGTAAAAAAATTGCAATTAAAATGCTTAAAACCGCCGCACAGAGTGTTAAAAACGCATTTTCTCTCGTTCACAGGTATTCATCGGTCACGGCAACTCAGGGAGACGAGGCGGAGAGGGAGTGCGACGAGTACGAAGACAAACTCGGAACATTTCTAATCAAACTTTCAAGGCAACAGATGAATGTCAGCGATACGGACGAGGTTTTAAAAATGCTGCACAGCCTCTCCGATATAGAGCGGCTGAGCGATTACGCGCTTAGTATTAAACTGTGTGCAAAGGATATCAAGCAAGGCGGAATATCCTTCTCACAGCAAACCCAAAAGGAGCTTGGCGAAATTGAATCCCTGCTCTGCCATGTGCTGAATATGACCGAAAGGATTTTTTCCGAAAATGACTGTTCCGGCTCCCGCGAAGTGCAAAGCCTGGAGTTTAAAATCGATAGCACGGCGAGGCAAATGCAGCAGCGATATATGACTGAACTGAAAAACGCACAGGAAACGGCGGACTACCGAGTCAGCTTAAATAACCTGACAAACGACTACCTGCGCATAGCCGCTCACTGCTCGAATATTGCCCTCTACACTCTGCGAACTCCGCAATCGCGCCTCGATACGCACGGATATAAGGACTTTTTACCCGTGCAGAAAAGACATTAAAAAAATCAGATGTTCGTTTGAACAAGTCCATTAAAAATGGACAATAGAAAAAAAGCACCCCCTATGGTAGAATAAAATAACTACCA
>CALYOC010000131.1 GCA_945227095.1 uncultured Clostridia bacterium | reverse complement strand
TACACGCGTAAGATCGTCGGCAGCGTCAGATGTGTATAAGAGACAGCCATAATTTAAATCCTAAATATGGGACAAGACATCGCGCCGCAATCGGAATAACCGAGCAGTCGGACGCGATTGTTGCGGTCGTTTCCGAGGAAACCGGCAACATTTCCATTGTTGAAAACGGTTTTATGGACGCAGACATTTCTGACGGCGATTTGAGAGAAATTTTGACAGAAAAGCTTATTCGTCCCTTATCGGGTGAGCAAAGCATCGGTATTAAGAAATTTTTACCTAAGAAAAAGGGTAAAATGGAAAAGGACGCTCGACAGAAAAAAGACCCGAAAACTACACCGAAAGGTGGCGATAAAGATGAGTAACGGCGGAGGACTTAAAAAACTTTTAAACAACAATTTATTTGTCTTTATTGTATCGCTCGTTTTGGCGTTTGCGATATGGTTGACCTATTCTGTTTACGGCGGAGAGGTTCAGGAAAAAACATTTGACGCAGTTCCCGTTACCTTTGACTCAATGAGTGTTCCCGAGCAATTCAATTTGGAGGCATTCGGAGAATATACCAAATCAATTCAAGTTACGGTAAACGGCAGAAAATCTGCGGTCGGCACAGCTACGGAAAATGATATTAAAGTTGTCGCTGTCACAAATGCCGTCACAACTTCCGGAAAGCAGACCTTGCAGCTTTCTGTGTCTTCGACCAATCCTAATATTGAAATTGTCAATTACTATCCCTTGTATATTGAGGTCTATTTTGATTCATATGCCGAGGTGCAGATGGATTTGACCGCCAATATCACCGGGCTTGAAAGTCCCGGAAGTCAGTATAGAATAGGCGAGCCGGCCCTGTCGCAGACAAAGGTTAAAGCCAGCGGTCCCGCCACGGAAGTAAACAAGATTGATAAAATACTTGCCGCTGTAAATGTCGAAGATACCATCACTTCAACCACCACTTTTGATACTGCGATTTTACCCATAGATAAATACGGAAATGAAATTCAAAATATCACGGTTGCAGGTGCCGATGACATCAAGCTGACAATCCCTGTTTACAAGAAGGCTAAATTGCCGGTAAAGGTTGATTTTACTAATGTTCCGACAGGAATTGATGTCAATGATTATGTTACCTATTCTGCGGGTGAAATCAGCGTTGAGGCAGAGGAGAGCACCATTGATTCGCTGACGAGTTTATCGGTCGGAAAGATTGATTTTACCACTCTTTCCAACAGTAAAAAGAGCTTTAAATTCTCACTGCAAAATCTGCCGGGTATCATAGTCACGGACGGCACAAAGGAAGTCACTGCGACGGTGAACCTATCATCATTTACGACAAGACGGATAAAGGTTCCCGCCAATGCCGTAACCGTCAGCAACGCAACCTCTTATAAGTGTAAAATAAATGATAACTCAATTCCCGTAACCGTCATAGGACCTAAGAACAAGATAGGTGTCGTCGATTCGGGCGACATTGTAGCGGCTCTCACCGTTGAAAATTCAATGAAAAAAGGCGATAATTCGGCATATCTTGCCTTATCGTTAAAGGGTTCGAGCGGTTGCTGGGTATATGGTTCATACAAAGTCAATTTTACCTTATCGTAACTTAATAAAATACAAAATCCGAGCACAAATATTTGTGCTCGGATTTTTTTGTGCAAATTTCAGGTACTTATGCGGAAAAATACTCAATTATTTATATATATTTATTTTGACTTTTATTATATTTATGATATAATTATATGAATACTAGGGGGAATAGATATTTTCGGCAATATTTTTTGCCTGTATATCAAAGGGGTGAGAGATGTGAAAAAACAAATTGTATATATTGTTTCGGTAATTGCATCTGTTACTCTGTTGGTTTTCTCCGTATCTCATCTCGGAACTGTGTCAGAGCTTATGCTGCCGCCCGAAACTTCAGGCGAGTATTCCGAAATAATCAAAGCCATCGAAAAGAAAACCGGTGAAAATATCGTTCTTAAAACTCCGCAGAGTTTGAGGGGAGGATCTTCGGTAAATATTGATGACTTTAACTCGGACGGCACAGAGGACGCGCTTGTTTTTTATTCCGTCAAGGGCAGCAGTAAAGTTTATATTGCTTTTCTCACTCATGGTGACAGGTGGATGTGCTCCGAGCCCATCGAAGGGGAAGGCTCCGGAGTTGTAAAGTTCGATTGTGAGGATATGGACTTGGACGGCAAGAAGGAATTGACGGTTGGCTGGAGCGTTCCGGATATAAAAGACACAAACAGTTTGAGTGTATATTCTCTGCATAAAGGAGATTACGAGTATCAAATCGAAAAACTAACTTCTCTGCCTTTCACCGACTATATAGCGGCTGATGTCACCGGCAGAGGCAAATGCGAGCTTTTTGTTATTTCTAACAGATACATTACCGCGCCGAAGGAGGCGGTTAAGGGAACGTTGTATGAGCTCGCCGAAAACAACCTTTCCGAAATTTGTACTTCTGCCCTGAACGAAAAGGCGCGCGGATACAGTGCAATACGGTGTGACTCAATTAAGGACTCACATATTATCTATATCGACTCAATCATTTCTCAAAAGCAGAATAAGATTTTTACGCAGGCGCTTATTTACAAATCCTGAAATCTTGTAAACCTCGGTTATTCCTCCGGCAAGGATTTATCATCAGTTTCCGAGAGGAACGGCGTGCTCAAATCAGAAGATATTGACGAGGACGGCTTGACAGAGATTCCCATTCCGGTTGAGAGTTATGAATCCGGCACTCAAAATCTTATCAGTTGGGTATCCTACACTTCGCGCGGATTTGAAACTGTGAATCAGAGTTACGCCGACTTTTCAAATCGGTTCTCATTCAGCTTCCCCGAAAAGTGGAAGGGAAATGTTACGGTAATAAAGGATTCAAATCAGAGTTCTTACGGATTTTATGACATTCGCCGGGGAAAGAAGCTTTTATTTGAAATAAAAGTGTATTCAATTTCCGACGACATCACCGACATAAAGGATGGGTACAAGCAGCTGTTTATTGATAACGGATTTGCTTACGGACTCAAGAAAACGGATAAAACAAACACATTAAACATATCGGAAGACGAAATAATTTCTTGTATTAAAAATTGAGAGTAAGGGGTAATGCTTTATGAAAAAAGTTCTTGTTGCAGAGGACGAAAGTTCAATCAGAGAGTTTATAGTCATCAATTTAAAGCGCGGAGGATATGATGTAACCGAAGCCGAAAACGGACGAGAGGCTTTAGAAAAATTCCTTGACAGCGGCTGTAATTTTGATGTTGCAATACTTGATATTATGATGCCGGAAATGGACGGCCTGACGCTTTGCAAGGAACTCAGAAAAATTTCCAATAGCTTGGGTATTGTTATGTTAACCGCAAAGACACAGGAAATGGACAAGGTGACAGGGCTTTTGGTCGGCGCGGATGATTATATAACAAAGCCATTTTCTCCGTCCGAGCTGTCGGCAAGAGTTGACGCACTTTACAGGCGCGTGGCGATGAATAAGGAAAACGGCGGCGTGATTCCCGCAAGTGAGATTAAGCTCGGAAGATTCTGCCTGAACACAAGAAGTCATACCTTAACGAAAGACGGAAAGCCCATAGCCTGTCTCTTATACACATCTGACGCTG
>CALYOC010000130.1 GCA_945227095.1 uncultured Clostridia bacterium | reverse complement strand
AGGGGATTGCTTTTGCGGACAGCGGGGAATGTTTTGCGTTCCCGATATTTTAACAAAGAGTAAGGGCGGTATCTGCCACGATAAATCGTGGCTCCGATTATTACCGTTACCCTAAGGAGGGAAAATATATGGCAGTTAATGATAAATATCGTGTTCACGATGTTGCAAAAGATTTCGGGGTTAGCAACAATGTTGTCATTGAATTATTGTCTAAGTATTTCAGTGATGAAAAGAAGCATATGACTGCGCTTACAGATGAAGAATTAGATGTTGTTTTCGATGTTTTTACGCAGGAAAACCAGGTAAAGAGCTTCAATGAATACTTTGCCGCGGTCAAGCAAGCGCCGAAAGAGGATAAACCTGCTAAAAAAGAGCAGTCTAAGAAGGCGGCGTCCGACAAGCCTGCCGGCGAGGAAAAGAAGGAAGAAAAGCCGGCGCAGAAGCCTGCGGATAAACCCGCTTCAAAGACTGTCGAGCCCAAGAAGGACAAGAAGGGCAAGTCGGTAAAGCAGCCGACCGGAAGGCAGAGTGAAGTCAATCCGTTTAAAAAACATGTCAAGGACGCCAACAGAACGCCGCAGGCGCGCACCAAGGGACAGATGAGAACGGTTGATACCCGAACAACCGTTGTCGATTTGGAAAAATATAACGAAAGATACGATGATATGAGCCAATTTGACAAGGTAAATGTCAATGACCGCTCAAATGCCAATAAACAAAAGCTCAAGAAGAAGAACAATTCCAAGTTCCGTTCACAGGGCACTCACAAGAAGGGCAAGAGGGAGACCGAGGCGCAAAGACTCGCAAGAATTGAGGCGGAGCGCAAGAAGAAAAAGCTCGTTGTCAAGATTCCCGATGAAATCACCGTAATTGAGCTCGCTTCGGTTATGAAGATAACCGTCACCGAGCTTATCAAAAAGCTTATGACTCTCGGAGTAATGGCGTCTCAAAATGATGTCATCGACTTTGACACCGCGTCAATTGTCGCCGAGGAGTTCCATATCAAGTGTGAGAAGATGGTTGTAGTATCTATTGAGGAGCAGATTATCGACGACACGACCGATGACGATGAAAACCTTGAGCCGAGAAGTCCTATTGTTGTCGTTATGGGACATGTTGACCACGGTAAGACATCAATTCTCGACTGTATCAGGAATACAAGCGTAACCGCTACCGAAGCGGGCGGAATTACGCAGGCGATAGGCGCTTATCAGGTAACGGTAAACGGACAGAATATAACATTTTTGGACACCCCCGGACACGCGGCGTTCACCGCTATGCGCGCCAGAGGAGCTATGGCAACCGATGTCGCTGTTTTGGTGGTTGCGGCTGATGACGGTATTATGCCGCAGACAATCGAGGCCATCAACCACGCCAAGGCGGCAAATGTTTCGATTATCGTAGCTATAAATAAGATGGATAAAGAGGGAGCAAATCCCGAACGGATTAAGCAGCAGCTCACCGAGCACGAGCTCGTTCCCGAGGAGTGGGGCGGCGACACAATCTGTGTTCCCGTATCCGCTAAGACAAGGCAGGGCATTGACGAGCTTCTTGAAACGATTCTTCTCGTCTCCGAGATGAGAGAGCTCAAAGCAAACCCGAACAGAGCGGCAAAGGGAGTTGTAGTCGAAGCGAAGCTCGATAAGGGACGCGGCCCTGTCGCCACCCTCCTTGTCCAGAACGGAACTCTCAATGCGGGAGATATTGTCGTTGCGGGAACAACCGTCGGCAGGATCAGAGTTATGAACGATGAAAACGGCAGGCGCGTCAAATCGGCAGGTCCGTCCGTTCCGGTTGAGATAACGGGACTTGACGAGGTGCCGCAGGCGGGAGATACCTTCGATGTCGCTTCCGATGAAAGACTTGCGCCTCAGCTTGTCGATCAGAGGAAGGAAGAGATGAAGAATAAGGAATTGGGAAGCGCGCCCAATGTCAAACTTGACAACCTCTTTGCTTCCTTGCAGGAGGGAGAAATCAAGACTCTCAATATCGTTGTCAAGGGCGATGTTCAGGGCTCCGTTGAGGCGGTTAAGCAAAGTCTTGAGAAGCTTTCCAACGACGAGGTCAAGGTCAGCGTAATTCACGGCGGAGTCGGCGGTATCACGGAGAGCGATGTTATGCTCGCCAATGCGTCCAACGCCATCATTGTCGGCTTTAATGTCAGACCGGACGCCACCGCAAAGGAGAATGCCGCGAGGGATAAGGTCGATATTCGCTGCTATCGTATCATTTATGATTGTATTGAGGAAATCGAGGCGGCTATGAAGGGTATGCTTGCACCGAAGTTCAGGGATGTGGATATCGGTACAGCCCAGGTCAGACAGACGATTACCATTTCAAAGGTCGGTACAATCGCCGGTTGTTATGTCACAGAGGGCAAGGTTCAGAGAAATGCCAAAATCCGACTTGTGCGTGACGGCGTAATAATAGCCGAGGACGAAATGAGCTCCTTGAGAAGGTTTAAGGACGATGTCAAGGAGGTTCAAAAGGGCTTCGAGTGCGGAATCGGACTGACCAATTTCAATGATATTAAAGAGGGCGATATATTTGAAGCATATATCACCGAGGAGTATAGAGACTGATGAGCGGTTACAGAACTGACAGAATAAGTGAAGACATCAAGCGTGAGATAGTGAGCGTAATCCGCGAGCTTAAAGACCCGAGAGTCAGAGGAAAAATTCTCACTGTAATCAGAGTTGATGTATCTTCCGACTTATCATATGCAAAGGTCTATGTCAGCTCACTTGACGGTATTGAATCTGCCAAGGAAGCTGTCAAGGGACTTGAAAGCGCGCAGGGTTGTGTGAAAAACCGAATCGGCAAGGCGCTCCGTTTGAGAAAGACGCCGGAGCTTAAATTTGTCGCGGACAACTCTGTTGAGCACGGTATGGAAATTGATTTGTTGATAAAAAAAGCAAAAGAAAAAGCCTTGCCCGAGGAATAATCGGGCGAGGTGTTATGGTGAACTGTATGAAGTATATTGACGCAGCTCAAACGGCTGAAATGCTCAAATCAAAAGATAATATATTGATACTTACCCACTATCACCCGGACGGAGACACCTTGGGAAGTGCGTTTGCGCTTTGCCGCGCGTTGAGAAAGCTCGGCAAAAGGGCGAGGGTTCACAATGAGGAAGCGATAAATCCCAAGTTTTCCTTTCTTTGGGAGGATATGGAGCAGCAGGATTTTGAAGAAGATTTCGTTGTGAGCGTCGATGTCGCCGCGGCGGAGCTCTTGGGAGAGAAGACGCAGGCGAGGTATGCCGATAAGATAACTCTGGCAATCGACCACCATTCTTCGAACAGCCTTGAAGTGCCGTATATCTATCTCGAGGGGGATTCTGCGGCAAATGCGGAGCTTATAATGCTCGTTATAGATGAGCTGGGAGTGGAGATTGACGCACTCACCGCCGGCTGTATATACACCGGCGTTTCAACCGATACAGGATGCTTCAGGTACGGAAATGTCACTCGCCGCTCGTTCCAAATTGCGGGAAGAATGTTGGATTTAGGCGCCGATTTATACAATATCAATATCAAGATGTTTGAAACCAAGACCAAGGGTATGATTAAAATTGAGGAAATGGTTTTAAACTCCGTCGAGTATGCGTTCGGCGGCAAATG
>CALYOC010000129.1 GCA_945227095.1 uncultured Clostridia bacterium | reverse complement strand
GTATCTCGCTCTTATTCAGAAAAAACAATGTGACAACAGAGTAGATTTGTGCTTCGTTGCAGAATTCACGCTTTTTTTCGGCGTACAAAAGGAAGGGGAGAAGCCTTTTGTGCAGGGAAGTTAAAACCACCTAAAAACAGGTGGTTTTTCTTTTATTTTTTTGTTTTTTATTTCTGTAAAAATGAAAAAACGGGTTTAAAAATCGTAGAGTTTTTCCGAATATCCCGCTGCATTTTTACTGAAATTGAATATATCCGGAGTTATTTTATAGTCATAATATATAACTTTTTAAAATAAAAATTGTTAAAATCGACGATGGTTTTTGAGCCATTTTTTCAAATATAAATATAGAAATTTTATTCGCGATATGTTATTATATATTGTAAAGATTTTTGTTTTATATAAGGAGACAGTATTATGAAAAAGAAAAACAAAAAGTTGTTGTCAGTTGTTTTGGCGATAGCAATGGTTATCAGTATGCTTCCCATGACAGCTTTTGCCGGCAACGCGCCGACATCAAATCTGTCCGGCTTGTCGATAACCTTCGTTTCCACAAACGGAGGAAGTGACCCTGTGGACAAGGTGATTTTGAACTCATCAAAATCCGTGACTAACGATGTCTATGTCAAGGTGGTAAACAATACCAACCAGACTGCCACAATCACCGGTTCGACAATCACTCAGGGTTTCGGCTTGGTAGCACAGGGCACCGTATCTGAGATTGCGCCTGACGCCGCGGCTTACTACAAGGTTTTCGGCACAGGCACTTCAAGCAATGTAGTAGCGACGGTTACGGTTAAATACACTTTGGAGAGCACATTTAATTCTTCGTCTTCAAAGTACGCCTTCACATCCACCGGCTACATTTACTGTGAGTACAAAGCCCCTGAGACAAGCGCTTTTGCCTATGTTGAGTACAATCCGATGCAATCAAAAAACCGCTTCCGCCACTATCTTATGGTCGATGAAGCGTATGCTAATAGCGTTTGGATATCTCTTGCTTCCTCGAGCAACCTTACAAAAGCATCTCCGAGTTTTGGTTTTGCGGTATATGTTGACCGCGAAAAGGCAGGCGGCTCTTGGAGCGGAATTGCGCTTAAATACCGTATGGAGTCTAAGTACACCAACCGACCGAAATGGGAGTCTTCACCCACATGGACCGGTACGGGTTCTGCCGACTCGCCAGGTGAATTCCAGGTTTCCGGTATCAAGGACGGAAACAAGGATATGGGTGATAAGGTAGTTGACGGAACGTATTTCGATTACGATGTAACCGGTACAATTCCGACGGGTTCATCGACATCTGCCTCTCCGTATGTATTTGAGAGTACAAACTTTTCTTATTCCGCTAACTCCGGAATCTTTTACTCAACCGTAAATGTTGCTTCTTTTAAAGTATCTGTTTACGCATATAACAAGAGCAACCTGAGAACTCAGTTGAACTTCTATGAGAAGCTCGGCCTTAACAGCGCGCTTTATTCATCGTCCTCCTGGAGCTCTTTCACCACCGCATTGAGCAATGCGAGAAAGATTCTCGGAACCTCCAAGACTAACCAAAAAGCAGTTGTTGATGCCGTAAACAATCTTACAACGGCTTACGACAACCTTTCCAGGGGTTCCTACTGTCTTACACAGGTAGATAAGCTTCACACAGGCGATAAAAACACTACTGTCTCCGCTGCAAATACACGCACAAGATATTTCATTTTAACTACCGGTTCGAGCATAACTGTTCCTTACAATGAGGATTTTGCAGGACTTTATAACAAAGCCACAAATCAAACACAGTTAACCGTTCCGGGAGAAAATGTTAAAAACACATATGAGTATTGGGTAATCGACTTTGACGGACTCAATGAGCAGCTTGCCGCTTCACAGGCATATCTTGGCAATTCGGATTTATATTCTCCCTCAAGCTATGAGAGCTTCACCTCCGCTTATGCCAATGCGCACGCCTATGCCCAGCGCTTACAGAGCTCCCCTGAATCCCAGTCTGAAGTCAATGTCCTGACAAATTCTCTTAAAGAAGCGATTTCAAAACTCGAGGAGAACGCGGACTATACCGCTTGGGACGCCGCTTACGCAACTATTCCTCAAAACTACTTTACAAACAAGGAGTATTATTTCACGCCGTATTCATACGGCTTGGTTGACGAAGCTCTTGAGGCATTTCCCGGCAGAGGCTTGGGCGCAAGCTACCAGGACGATATAGACCGTGCGGCTCAAACTCTTGAAGCTGCCGTAGCCGAGCTCAGATACAATCCTGCGGATACCGAGCAGCTTGAGTATTACCTCTACACAAAGTTCGATGAAATGGATTTGTACGGCTCTTATACATACGATTCCGTCGAGTATTTCAACTACTCGGAAGACAGCCTCAATGAATTTGACGCTGCTTTGGATGGAGTTCTTCAAGAGTATGAGGACGGCACCTGGGACATCAGGGACCAGGCTAAAATAGAAGAGCTTACACAGGCGGCAGGTGAGGCGTACAATATCCCCGTTGCCCTTATGAACGAGGGGCAGGCAAATACAATCGGCACATTTGTAAAAGCGTACGAAGACTTGACCGACAACACCGACGATTATTGCAACGGCGCAAGTGTTTTGGCAGAGTATGCCGATGAATATGCGGCGGCACGTGATGTTCTCGATGCGGCTGAATGTCTTTATTCAGACGCGCAGCAGGTTGCCGACAGCATAGCTTCCTTTGAGGCAAATAAGCACTCCTATGATGAAGGCGTTGTAACCGCACCGACCTGCACAGAACAAGGGTACACAACATACACCTGTACTGTTTGCTCCTATGTTTTGGTTTCCGATTATGTAAAAGAATTGGGACACAATTATGTGCAGACTGCAAGGGTTGAGCCGGATTGTGTGACAAAGGGAAGTGTTACATTTACCTGTTCTCGATGCAATGATTCTTACGACGATGAGCTTCCCGCTCTCGGACACGATTACAAGAGCGTTGTAACCGCACCGACCTGTACGGAGCAGGGCTACACAACTCACACCTGTTCAAGATGTGATGATACATTTGTTGACACATATACCGATAAGCTCGGACACAACTATGTTGAGGTTTCAAGAAAGGACGCAACCTGCACAACAACCGGAAATGTTTCTTACAAATGTTCTCGTTGCGGCGATGAATACAGTGAGGAGCTTCCCGTACTCGGACACGATTACAAGAGCGTTGTAACCGCACCGACCTGTACGGAGCAGGGCTACACAACTCACACCTGTTCAAGATGTCAGAGTAAATACATTGATTCCTACACCGATGCGTTAGGACATGATTATGTTTCAACAGTTGTTTTGCCGACGATCACCGAAAGAGGTTACACAAGGCATACCTGTACCCGCTGCGGAGATTCTTATGATGATACCTTTGTTCCCGCATTGGGAGAGGCGAGCTTCAATGTCATTTTCTACAACTACGATGGCTCTATAATCGATAGAAAAACTGTTAAATACGGCGACGACGCACCGTTGCCCGACAATCCGCAAAAGCCTTCCGATGAAACATATACATATGAATTTGTCGGTTGGGAGGGCGATTATACAAATGTTACCGAAAACCGCGAAATTTATGCTAAATTCGAGCAAAAGTATATTGAGTATAAGGT
>CALYOC010000128.1 GCA_945227095.1 uncultured Clostridia bacterium | reverse complement strand
CTGACGGCGCCCATCCCTCGCCCGGTCAAGGAAGTTTTCCCTGCCCAAGGCCACCTTCTTCACTCCGTCTTTCGCCAGGGATTCAACAATTTTAGCCTCGGTCGCAATAGAAGCGTGATCAGTGCCGGGAACCCAAAGAGTGCCGTATCCCTGCATTCTTCGGTACCTGATAAGTATATCCTGCAAAGTGTTATCCAAAGCGTGTCCCATATGAAGCTGTCCTGTGATGTTGGGCGGAGGCATTACGATTGAATACGAGGGTGCGTCCTTTTTAATCTGACCCTCGAAGTAGCCGTTTTCCATCCATGTCTTGTAAAGACGCTCCTCGACATCTTTAGGATTGTAATTTTTTGCAAGTTCTTTTGCCATTTTATATTTCTCCTTTAGAGTTGTATCTGTTTTTGTGCGGTGTGAAGCCGCTGTCATAAGCCTTGATAAGCTGCTTTAATATATCAATCTTTTCCCGAATACGCTTGCCGTCATCGGTATCGGATACCAAAACTCTTTCTGGCATTTGTTGAATAATTTTGATATTTGAGCCGATGGACAGCCTATCGTCATTTTTGGCATACTCGCTGAAGGGCTGGTGCGCGGCAAGCGCAAGGTATCGGGAATTATAAATCAAGGTATAACCGCCGACTCCCGTCCTGCTCTGATACGCCTTCGACAGTCCGCCGTCAATGACGATAAGTTTGCCTCCCGCTTTAACCGGACTCTCATCTGCCTTAACGGGAACATGGCCGTTTATTATATGAGAATACTTTCCGAAAATCGAAAATTCATTCAAGATTTTATCACATATTTTCTCATTGTCAATAAGGGTATAATACGGGTCGGGTTCTTCAAAAAACCGCCTGCCCTCAACCACAAAGTAGTTTTCAAATGTAGTGAGCCTTTTCTTTCCGTTTATCGGTGACTTCGCACCCTGCCACAAATACCAGATAAAATCAAGATTTTCCTTCTTTTCCGCCTCGTCCTTTGAATAATACGCCTTGCGCACCGACGCGTCGCAGTATTCCAAATATTCCTTTCCGCTGATTCCTCCCAAAAAATCAATTTTGGAAAAATCTCCGCCCTCAGTCATCGGAATACAACCGTGGAAAAGCAGATTTCCGTTAGAAATCTTATAAATCGAACCGTTTGAAAGTAAAAATCTAATATGCTTATTAAGCCTCTCGCTGTGCATAAACGAAATCACAAGAGAGTCCAAAACCTCTCTTTCTTCGCTTGTCAGTTCAAGAGGATTTTCTCTGTTTACTGTCGGGAAGTTACCGTCTTTAAGCTTATACACCTGCGAATCAATGGTGATAGTCGAATCCTCAAAGTTGACCTTATCCAAAAGTATTCTGTCCTGAATGCCGTACTCCGGGTGACGATTTGAAAGTTGACCCTGCAACTTAAATTGGATAACGGCAATCGCCTTGTGCATTTTTGCGGCAAGGTTTCTCGAAATATGACCATATATATTTTCATCATAAACCTTGGGCATAAAATTCTCGCAGCCGTCGGCTGCATATGCCTTTTCGGCAAATATAGCCAGCTCGCGAAGATTTATACCGTATCCGTCTTCAAGCAAGTCAAAGTTATAATAAGCGAGGTTTATACGCAGGGCGTTTGCAACGCATATTTCACTGCCTGCCGCCGCACCTATCCAAACGATGTCGTGATTTCCCCACTGAATATCGGTTCCGCGCCTGTTCATAAGGTAATCCATTATAAGGTCCGGACGCGGACCTCGGTCATATATATCCCCCAATATGTGTAGCTTATCTATCGCCAGGTCATATATTGTGTCCGACAGGGCACATATAAACTGCCTCGCCCTATCCAAGTCAATTATACTGTTTACAATGCTTTCGTTATAATTTGTCTTGCCGGTATCTCCGTCGGTGTGCAAAAGCTCGTCTAAAATATAGGCGAACTCCTCCGGCATACACTTTCTTACCTTTGAGCGGGTGTATTTAAAAGAAATGGCTTTGCAAAGCTCAATTAAGTTATAAAGATTATCTCTGCACCAGTTGTCGAAGCTCTCCGCTTCCCTTTCCGCTTTGGCAATTTCTTCACGCGGATAGTGGATGAGCTTTAAAAGCTTCGCCCTCTGTTCAGGTGAAAGCCGGTAGCCCAGCGCCTCGTCAACCTTGACACCGACAACACCGGACGCGCCCTTTAAAAGATAGATGAACGCCTTGTCCTCTCCGTGTAAATCGGAAAAAAAGTGCTCCGTACCCTTGGGCAAATTGAGTATTGCCTGTAAGTTGATTATTTCTGTGTAAGCGGACTGTGCTGTTGGGTATTTTTCGCTTAAAATTTCAAGATAGCTTAAATTCTCCATAAACACCTCAAAAATCAAGTTCTCTGACAAATGTTTCCACTTTAAATACTTTATTCCTACTGTAAACGGAATACGGCTGCGCCTCGATTAAATAATGCTTACCTTCCCGGCGCATAAAGACGTATCCGCCCTTGCCCGTAGTCTTTTCATAATTTCGGGACAGTCCGCCGTCAATAATAAGCAGTTTTGAGCCCGCATAACCGGGCTTTTCACCCGACTTCACAGGCATATGCCCATTCAAAATGATCGACTCGTCCTGCTGCAACCCGAATTGCTTCAAAATTTCGGTGTCCGCCGATTTATCTGCAATAAAAGTGTAATAAAAATCCTTGCGCTCTATATTTTCTCTTTCACCTGCCGCAAAATATTTCAAAAATGTCTCGGCGGTATGATAGCTCTTGCCGTTTAAAACGGACTGCTCACATTGCCAAAGGTACTCAATAAAGTCGAATCTTTCCTGCGACTCGTCCTCGGCTTCAAGGGATAAAATCTCCCGAAGCTTTTTTTCGCAATAATCGAACAATTCCCTACCTGTGAGATTGCCGACAAATCCGATTTTTACAAATTCGCCCCCGTCGGACATCGGCAAGAGTCCATGATACATCAAAACCTTTGAATCAATATGATAAAGCGAGACGTGTTCAAGAATATAGCTTATATGCTCCGACAGCTTTTTACTGCTTTTAAACGAGCGGGTCAAGCAATCAAGCACCTGTCTCTCGCCGTCTGTCAGCTGATATAAGCAGGATTTATTCAAAGTCGGGAAATTCTTATCAGCCAACGCATACCTTTTTCCAAGATATTCTGCATATCCGCCTTCTAAATCCAGGCAATCCAAAAACGGCTTCTCCTCAAACGGGTATTCGGGGTGACGCGCCATAAGCGCACAGATAAGTTTGAACTGAATTATAGCCGTCGCCTTGTGCATTTTAGCCGCGTCGGATACGCTAATTCCCGGCGCGACAAATTCTCCTGCAGACCGCGGAATAAAACTTTTACAATCGTCACCCGCGTAAACTTCACACGCAAATTCCTTTAACCCCTCAAGGTCTATTCCGTATCCCTCGGTGAGCATTTCAAAACTGTTATACCGCATACTGATACGAAGGACATTCAGGCAACAAATTTCACTTCCCCTTGACGCACCCATCCACATAATGTCGTGGTTGCCCCATACCATACGAACGCCGCCTCGGTGAATGATTTCGTCCATTATCTTATCCGGGCGCGGTCCTCTGTCCCATACATCGCCCAAGACAAAAACTTTATTTACCAAGCGTCGGCGCACCTAGTCCGCCAAAGTGACACAGCCATCCGAC
>CALYOC010000127.1 GCA_945227095.1 uncultured Clostridia bacterium | reverse complement strand
GCTTATTCTTCTAGTGATTGGTATCGAGCTTAAGGTCATCATTGACTTATACTTAAAAACTAAGAACGGAATGTTATTGCGGGCAACGGGCAACAATCAGCAATTTGTACTTATGCTCGGTAAAAATCCCGGAGCGCAGAAAATATTAGGTTTGGCAATAGGAAACGGAATGGCGGCTCTTTCGGGAGCAGTTGTCGGACAGTCCACACAGACGGCGAACACAACAATGGGTGTAGGTATGGTAGTCTTTGGACTTTCGAGCGTTATAATCGGTCTTGTTGTGTTCGGCAAACTTCGTTTTATGAAGGCTACAACTATGGTAATTTTAGGCACGGTGATTTATAAGGCGTGCTTACAGATTGCACTTGTACTCGGTCTGCCGAGCGAATACAATAAGCTTCTTATGGGGGTATTGTTTGTTTTGGCGCGTATTTTAAGCGGTGCGCTTTCAAAGAAGCAGAGGAGGCCGAAAAATGCTTAAATTGGAAAATATTACAAAGGTTTTCAACCGCTCGACAATTGATGAAACAGTCGTGTTTGACAATTTCAGCCATGAAGTGAAAAAGGGTGAGGTTGTATCGGTCATAGGCTCAAACGGTTCGGGAAAGACAACAATTCTTAACCTCATCTGCGGAACAATGACGCCCGACAGCGGCAAAATAATTTTTGACGGAGAGGATATAACAAAACTTTCCGAGCACAAGCGGGCAAAAAGAATCGGCCGTGTATTCCAAGAGCCGAGAATGGGGACCTGCTCCGAGCTTACAATTCTTGAAAATCTCGCTTTGGCGGACAATAAAAATTCGAGGTTCGGACTTCGTCGCCTTATCAGCAAAAAACGAATTGACTACTACAAAGAACTGCTCAAAACCTGCGAAATGGGACTTGAGGACAGACTCAACACCAAGGTCGGAACGCTCTCCGGCGGTCAGAGGCAGGCGCTTGCCCTCGTAATTGCCAATATGACGGATATTGATTTGCTTATTTTAGATGAGCATACGGCGGCACTTGACCCTAAATCGAGTGAGATAATTATGAATATCACAGAGAAATTCCAAAGGGAGAAGGGCATTACAACAATTATGGTTACTCATAATTTGAAGTTTGCTCTCAAATACGGAAATCGGCTGATAATGCTTCACGAGGGAAAACCTGTGCTCGATTTGAATGAACAGGAAAAAGAGAACGCTGTTATTGACGATATATTGAAAAAATTCAATCAAATCAGTATTGAAGTAGGTAATTAAATTTTTAAAATTATTAACTCATATGTCGGAAAATGAGACCGGCATATGAGTTTTTATTTCTCTGAGTTAAAAATTGAAAGTTTTTGCAAGAAAACTTGCAAAAATTTATTCAAAATGGTATAAATAATGTAGGGATGGATTCAAACAGTTTCGGAGGAGTGCAAAATGAAGCAAGTGATTCAAAATATTCTTGATAATTACAATACATTTTCCAAGGGACAGAAAAAAATCGCAGATTATGTCGTAAATAGATTTGATAAGGCGGCATTTATGACCGCGGCAAAGCTCGGTGAAAAAGTCGGGGTCAGTGAGTCAACAGTTGTCAGATTTGCCTCGGAGCTTGGTTTCAGCAAGTATTCAAAATTCCAAACCGCGTTACAGGAGATAGTACGCACAAAACTCACCTCAGTTCAGAGAATTGAGGTTGCCAACGACCGAATCGGTGACACGGAGAAGGAAATAGTTACCAATGTGCTCAACAGAGATATACAAATGATAAAGTCAACACTTGACCTGATTGACAGAGATGAATTTGCAAGTGCGGTTGACGCCATTGTCAATGCGAATAAAATTTACATTCTCGGTGTCAGAAGCTCATCATCACTTGCCAATTTCCTGGCATTTAACTTTAACCTTGTATTTGATAATGTCGTATTTGCCAATTCGGCAAGCGGCAGTGAAATATTTGAAAGTATTTTCCGAATTCAACCCGATGATGTATGTATCGGAATCAGTTTTCCGAGGTATTCGGCGAGAATAATCAAGGCGCTTAACTATGTCAATAAGAGAGGTGCAAAAATAGTAGCTATTACAGATAACGATGACTCTCCCGTATCACAGCTCGCGCAGTATAAATTGCTTGCCTGCAGCGATATGGTATCCTTTGTCGATTCTCTCGTTGCACCGTTGAGCGTAATCAATGCTCTCATTGCCGCCTGCACATTTAAAAAGAAAGATTCGGTAATGAGCAACTTTGAGCAGTTTGAGGCAATCTGGAAGGAATCGCAGACATATCAGGAAAACACTAATTCAGAACAGTGATTATGAAGAAAAAAGTAGTAGTTATCGGAGCCGGAGCTTCCGGACTGTTTGCCGCCGGTATTGCCGCGGCAAACGGTGCGGAGGTTGTTTTAATAGAAAAGAATGATAAGCCGGGCAGAAAGCTTATGATAACGGGCAAGGGCAGATGTAATCTTACAAATAACACGCAGGATTTATCGGAACTTATAAAAGCCGTTCCGACAAACGGAAGGTTTTTATACTCCGCGTTTTCGTCGTTTATGCCAATTGATACAATGAATTTTTTCGAGGGGCTCGGAGTCCCGCTTAAAACCGAGAGAGGAAATCGTGTTTTTCCCGTTTCTGACAGAGCCGCCGACATTGTTGACGCGCTGACGGATTTTGCACTCGGTAATTGTAAATTTATCAAAGGGCGAGTTAAGTATTTTATCTGTGAGGATTCGCGTATAAAAGCGGTTAAGCTTCAGGATTCGACACAGATAGAGGGTGACAGTTTTATCCTCGCTACAGGCGGTATGAGCTATAAAAATACCGGGTCAACCGGTGACGGATATGTTCTTGCAAGAAGTTTAGGACACACTGTTACACCTATCACTCCGTCGCTTGTACCCCTTGTAATTCAAGAGGATTTTTGTTCGCAAATGCAGGGCTTGAGCTTGAAAAATACGGCGCTTACAATGAAGGTTGCGGGGAAAAAGGTATATGAGGATTTCGGTGAAATGCTTTTTACCCATTTCGGAGTTTCGGGACCTATGGTTCTCAGCGCAAGCGGACATCTCAACCGAAAAAATGTCAGCGGCGCAAAGATATATATTGATGTTAAACCGGCTTTGAGTTACGAAAAGCTTGATAAGAGGATTTTGAGCGACTTTTCAAAGTATTCAAACAAAAATGTCTCTAACGCACTCGGTGATTTGCTGCCGTCGAAGATGATTGCGCCGATATTAGGTGTGGCGGGTATAAATGCACAAACCAAGGTCAATCAAATTACAAAGCAGCAGCGCAAGTCACTTGCAAATGCAATTAAATCCCTTGAAATGACAGTTGTTGATTTTTTTGATATAGATTCGGCAATAATAACTTCCGGTGGAATAAGTGTCAAAGAAATCGAGCCGAAGACAATGAAATCAAAGCTTATTGACAACCTTTACTTTGCCGGTGAGGTAATTGATGTTGACGCCTATACCGGCGGATATAATTTACAAATTGCGTTTTCAACCGCAAATCTTGCGGGGAAATTTGCTTCAAAGGAGAACTGATTATGAAACAGACAGTAAAAGTAGCTATCGACGGTCCCTCCGGTGCGGGAAAAAGCACTATTGCCCGTGCCGCTGACGAACAGCTGGAATTTGTATATGTCGATACCGGCGCTCTGTAACGACCGTTTGCGCTG
>CALYOC010000126.1 GCA_945227095.1 uncultured Clostridia bacterium | reverse complement strand
CAGGCGAAAATATGCCGTTTTAAACCATATCGGGTTCGACTCCCCTCACCTTATGTATTATAATATTCTATAATTCTAATACTTTTCCGCTAAATAGTCAACAATTCGAATTATATTATATTTTTTTATAAGCAAACTCAGAAAAATTTCAAACAATTACAAGGCGGTTTCACTTTAAAAGGTAATCCGTATTTAATTGAAACAGTACAGGCACTCCTACCTGATAAGCAAACCTGTTTCGGAGTCAAAAAGGCGAATTTTTTCGACATCTGCCGTCAAGGTTATCCCGCTTCCCTCAACGATTTCACCGCCCGCTTTGACATTGGCGATAATCTCCTGTGTGCCATAGGAAATATGAAGGTTCATATCACTGCCCAGCAGTTCCTTGATTGTCACTCTGCCGCTCAAAGTGGGACTGCCGTCATCATTGAGCGGATTATATATCTTCAGACATTCAGGACGAATGCCGAGCGTTATCTGCTTGTCCTCGTACTTTTCAAGCAATATCGGTGTGACCGACTCAGGCAGAATAATTGTATCTCTGTTCAGCCGCAGTTTATATGAATTTTAATCCTTTACCCCAAGCGCTTTTTAAAAAATCATAAGCGGTGTGCCTATAATCCGCGCCACAAACAGATTGCACGGATTGTCGTACAGATTTTTAGGTGTGTCGGACTGTTGAATTACACCGTCCTTCATCACAACAATCCTGTCTCCCATTGTCATAGCCTCCGTCTGGTCGTGCGTGACATAGATAAATGTTGCTCCGAGCGTTCTGTGCAGTTTCTTTATTTCCGTACGCATTATATTTCTCAATTTTGCGTCGAGGTTTGAAAGCGGCTCGTCCAAAAGAAATACGCTCGGTTCTCTCACCATTGCCCTGCCGAGCGCAACTCTCTGTCGCTGACCTCCGGAAAGAGCCCTCGGTTTTCGGGATAAATACGGCGTTATTCCGAGAATTTCTGCCGTTTTTCTGACTCTTTCATCAATCTCTGCCTTTGGCAGTTTCCTTATTTCCAATGCAAAACTCATATTTTTATATACACTCTTATGCGGATAAAGGGCGTATGACTGAAAAACCATAGCAATATTCCTCTGCTTCGGTGAACGGTCATTGACAAGTTCGTTGTCGATATATATTTCACCCTCGGAAATCTTCTCAAGCCCCGCAATCATACGAAGAGTTGTGGATTTTCCGCAACCGGACGGCCCGACGAAAACAACAAACTCGCCGTCCTTGATATCGAGGTTAAAGTTATGTACCGCCGTAACATTATCCTCATATACTTTCTTGACCTGTTTTAATCTGATTTCAGCCATTTTAACACTCCTTTTCGGCAAACAAGATGTCCGAATTATTATCTGTAAATAATTTTAGACATATAACCTTATTAAATTTGTCGAAAAGAAGTGAATGTAATAAATGAAAAATAAATTAAATTGCTATTTTAATTTTTGTGCCAAAGGACATCAGTTTTGCAAAAAAACACTCAGGAAAAGCGAGTTTTCAAGGCGAAAAAATAAAAAATTTTATATATCATAATTATGATATATAAATGATATTAAAGATTTCGCTCACTGCAAGTAAAATTAAAAAATCGGCGGTAAAAACCATCTTTTTTAACACTAAACAGGAGTATATTTTGTAAAAAAACAGGCTGTTTAAACGGTTTTCGTGTTGAAAAAATCGGGCGTCCGTAAAATCGAAAAAACTCGCAAAACCGCCTTGCTGTAAAGTATATTTACTTTATATACAATTTTCCTTGATATATCAAGGAAAATTAAGGTGTATTCCGTTTATAATTGATAAAAAGTCAAAAAATAAACCGGTGGATTTAATAATAAATCTCACCGGTTTATCGTATTTTCAGCATTTAAAAAACACCGTTTTTTCGCTCAAAAAATGTGATAAATTTATACTTTTGAAAAAGACAGTTTACTCTCACTCGTACAGAGGATATTTTTTAATAATTTCAGCGACATTTTGCCTTATTTCATCGGCCTTGTTCTCAAAATCAGTTGCCGCAAAGTAAATCGCCTGCGCGATTACCTTCATATCCTCCGGTTTAAGTCCCCTCGTTGTGACCGCGGCAGTTCCGATTCGAATTCCACTGGTTACAAACGGCTTTTCGGGGTCATTCGGGATTGCATTTTTGTTCACCGTGATATTTACGGAGTCAAGCCTTTTCTCAAGCTCCTTGCCTGTGATATTGAAATTGCGAAGATCGACAAGCACAAGATGATTGTCCGTACCGCCGGAAACAATATTGAAGCCGTAGCGAGTGAGCTCGTCCGACAAAGTCTTGCAGTTCTCAACAAGTGATTCTACATATTCCTTAAACTCCGGCTTCAAGGCTTCACCGAAGCAAACCGCCTTTCCGGCAATGACATGGCACAAAGGTCCGCCCTGACTTCCGGGGAATACGGCTCGGTTGATATCCTTTGCCAATTCCTCCTTACACAGGATAAGTCCTCCGCGAGGCCCGCGCAAGGTTTTATGTGTTGTGGTTGTGACAATATCCGCATAGGGAACGGGGTTTTGGTGCAAGCCGGCGGCAACCAAGCCTGCAATATGAGCCATATCGACCATAAAATACGCGCCGACTTCCTTGGCAATTTCCCCGATACGCTTAAAATCTATCTCGCGTGAATATGCCGAAGCACCTGCAACAATAAGCTTTGGCTGTTCTTTAACCGCGATTTCTCTGAGTTTGTCATAATCAATCTTTTGTGTGTCATCGGAAACGCCATATTCCACAAAGTTATAAAGCGCTCCGCTCTGATTGAGGTGCATTCCGTGAGAGAGATGTCCTCCGTGTGCCAAACTCAT
This sequence comes from uncultured Clostridia bacterium, assembly GCA_945227095.1. GTDB lineage: Bacteria > Bacillota > Clostridia > Oscillospirales > Acutalibacteraceae > CALYOC01. The sequence continues at coordinate 841 of CALYOC010000126.1, read as the reverse complement.
ACCCAAAACCTTATCTCCGGGCTTTAAAACCGCGAAATAAGCGGCGAGATTTGCCTGTGTGCCGGAATGCGGTTGAACATTTGCGTGCTCCGCTCCGAAGAGCTCCTTGGCACGCTCAATGGCAATATTTTCAATCTTATCGACAAATTCGCATCCGCCGTAATACCTTTTCCCGGGATAACCCTCGGCATATTTATTTGTCAGAACGCTTCCCATAGTAGCCATAACCGCGGGAGATACTATGTTTTCACTCGCAATAAGTTCGAGATTGCTTCTCTGCCTTGAGAGTTCCTCCTCCATAGCCGAGCCGACGGCAGCATCTGCCGACTTTACATAACCTATTGAATCTAAAATATCAGCGTACATCTTTTCACCTCTGTTTTTTACGATTTGAATTGCGAAGATGCCGCAAATATTTACCACTTATAATAAAGTGGGCGGTATCCTTACAAAACAAATAAATTTTTAATCTTACAGGATAATTATACATTAAATGTTCGCTAAACACAATATATTGTGCTATAATAATATTACAAATTTAATTCATATTCCGAGGTGTCTTTTATGAACTTAAACCCAATATCGGTATTTTTCTATTTCAGCCAAATAGCTTCCATTCCTCACGGCTCGGGCAACACGCGTGCGCTGGCGAATTACTGCGCCGAATTTGCCGAGGAGCACTGTCTTGATTACAAGCTCGACAAGGCGGGAAATATTTCTATATTTGCCCCTGCCTCAAAGGGTTACGAAAACGCCCCGACAGTTATGATACAAGGCCACCTCGATATGGTTTGCGAAAAGACTCCGATGTGTGAAATAGATTTTGAAACGGACCCTATCG
>CALYOC010000125.1 GCA_945227095.1 uncultured Clostridia bacterium | reverse complement strand
GCAGTGATGGATATCGTCAAATCCGCCTTGATGTGAGAGGGGTCATAGTCAGTACCGGCGCAGTCTATTCCGCTCGGAGTGTCTATCGAGCACACAAATGCGCCTGAATTATTTACTGCGTCAAAAATCTGCCGCGTTTTTTCATCGGCGCTGCCGTGGTATCCGATTCCGTAGATACAATCTATCAGTATATTCGCATTTTTGATTTCGTCGGCACATCTGATGGAATCCGTATCCCATTTCAAGTACCTGACGGATACTGTTTTTGCTCTGTCGAACATCTCTGCCGGCTCGTAAATTGCGGGCAGTCCGTCCGTGAGAATGATTGTCGGCTCTACGGATATTTCCTTTAACTTTCGGGCGATAACAAATCCGTCACCGCCGTTTTTCCCCTTGCCGCATAAGATGACAACTCTCTTGTGAGGGTTTTCGGTCAAGGAAAAATTTTCCTTTATAACCTTTGCGCAGGCGGCGCCGGCGTTTTCCATAAGGCGCATTTCGTCCATTCCGAATTGTACTGCCTTCGATTCTATTTCTCTTATTTGTGAAGCGTTGAATACTTTCATAATCTTCTCCTAAATACAGATATTCTGACCTTATTATATCATTACGCAAGGCGTACCACAAGTGCCGTAACAGTTTATTCTCCAAATTTCAAAATATGTTTTAATTTGATGTTTAAAAAATTTCTTTGCGGTTAAAAATAAATGTAGCAAATTAAATTTTCATTTTTAGACGGAAGTGATTTTTTTGGATAATTCAGTAAGGCGCGGGGATATATTCTATGCCGATTTAAGTCCGGTTGTCGGCTCGGAGCAGGGTGGACTCAGACCTGTACTTATAGTTCAAAATGATGTGGGAAATAAGTTTAGCCCGACTGTTATTGCCGCCGCGATAACAAGCAGACAGTTTAAAGCTGATTTACCTACTCACATCAAGGTTTGCGCCGGAAGCTGCGGCCTGTCAAAGGACAGTATCATTTTACTTGAACAGATACGGACTATCGACAAGCAAAGGCTTAAAGAAAAAATGGGCGAGCTTGACTTTGACGAAATGGACAAGGTTGACAGAGCTCTCGGAATCAGTTTTGGATTGGGACAGGCCGTCAGCGTCTGATATGACGCCTGTTGAAAAAAAGAGGTTCGGAAGCCCGAACCTCTTTTTACTCTCAAATCTTTATCAGCCGCCTTCGAGTCCGTCGCATATTCCGAGGGCGATGATACCCAAAACGGTTAAAACGATAGCGATATAGTGTTTAACCGATAATTTTTCTTTTAAGAAAATTCTGCTCCAAACAACCGAGGCTACACAGTACGCGGAAATGACGGGAGCCGCGAGTATCGGCTTTGCCGACAGAGCGAACACATATGCAAATTGTCCCGCGGTTTCGCAGACGGCGGCAAGCCCCTTGGGCCATTCTCTCTTGACGGCAAAGGATTTCCTTCCGTCTTTTTTTGAAAGAACATATACGGCGGCGAATATTCCCATAAGCAGGAAGGTCAACTCGTATGCGACATTTGCGCTTTCCTCATTGAGCGTTTCGAGTATAATGCTGTCTGCAAATGTACCGGCGGCGTCTAAAATCATATAAAGAATCGGGAACAGGAGTGCGAGAAAGGTCTTTTTATATGTGACCTTCTGCGATTCTCTACGAGCCGCCTTGGCCTGTGCGTCTTCTCTTGATTCAACCACACCGAGCCCTATTACACCGGCGCATATGAACAGTATTCCGAGAATTTGAAAAATGTTGAGATTTCTCTGACCGGGCATAAAGATGAAGCAGAGTATAACTACAAGCGCACCCGAAGAATTACATATCGGTGAGGATATGGAGAGCTCGATGAAGCGAAGACCGACATAGCCTAAAATCATTGAAAGAATGTATAAAAGAGAAGCGGGCAGGTATTTGACAAATACATCAAGGCTTACGGGTACCTTTGAAACAAAAATTTCAAATGCCGCGTGAATACCCATCACCGCACCGACAGCCATAACCATTTTCCAATGGCTGTACTTGTCATCGGGCTTTGAGCCCATTTTGCTGAAAAGGTCAGAGCCGGACCAGCAAAGAAGCGCTATTATTGAATATAAAAACCACATTTTAAAACCCCCTCGTAATGTTGTGATTATTTAGATTTTTTAAGGAAAACTAAATATTGAGTGTAGTTTTTAAATTTCAGTTTTAGATTATATCACATTTTTCGCCGAATTTATAAACTTTTTTTGCTTTTTGTCAAATATTGCTGATAATTTTTTAAAGCACGGATTTGACAATGCCTGTTTGATTAAATATAATAGGTGGTATGACTGCACCGGGTAATTGCGTGCCTTTTGGTATGAGGAAAGTCCGAGCTCCGCAGGGCAGGATAACGGCTAACGGCCGCCGAGGGTGACCTTAGGGATAGTGCAACAGAAAATTACCGCCGGTTTAATTACCGGTAAGGGTGGAAAGGTGAGGTAAGAGCTCACCGGCGTGGTGGAGACATCACGGCCGTGTAAACCCTATCCGGAGCAATGTCGACTGAAGTGTATTGCTTGCCCGGCAAAGTCTTCGAAGGACAGCTTGAGGTACAGGGCAACCTGTATTCGAGATAGATAATTACCTGAAAAACAGAACTCGGCTTACAGGTGCAGTCATATTTGAAAAATTCATTTACGGGGTTTTGACAATGAGAGATGACAGATTCGGCGTGCCGGAGGATTATGAGGATATTTATTCCGGCGACGAGCGCCGTGATGAGATAAACGCAGCGCGGGCAAAACGCGGATACACCGGAGAGGAGTACCGCTCCTTTGAAAACCGCGGCAATCGCGGTCAATCCGCGGGCCGCCGCGAAAGGTATGATTATGAGGACGAAATCTCGGACACATATTTAGAGGAGTTAGCGGGGTACAGACCGCCTAAAAATTCGTCACACCGCGGCGGTGACAACCGCCCGGTGAAGTATAAAGATGTTTACTCCGATTCGAGAGGACGCGGCAAGCCTAAAAAGAAAAATAAGAAAAAGCGAAGCGCGTTAAAATCGTTTATCGCTATTGTATTAGTCCTGGCGCTCGGAATTGTCTGCGCAGGCGGATATTACGCCTATTCGCTGATAGACAGTGTCAACTATGTCAAGGCGCAGCGCACAAATGTATATCTCGATTCCGCGGAGCTTGTCAGCGACAAGAAGGTTGTAAATATCCTGCTTTTGGGAATTGATACGGACGAAAATTCCACCTCCCGAAGCGATTCTATGATACTTGTATCTATTGATAAGAAAAACAAGAAGATAAAGATGACCTCTTTCCTGCGCGACAGCTGGGTTTATATTCCCGATAACGGATATGCCAAGCTCAATGCGGCTTATGCCTACGGAGGAGCAGGACTCGTAATGGACACGATTGAGTATAATTTCGGCGTTAAGATTGACAATTATATGAAGGTTGATTACGACATCTTTAGGTCTATTATAAATGATTTGGGCGGTGTGACCGTCGAAGTGACAAAGCAGGAGGCGGAGTTTATCAACTCCACGTCTCGTCAGAATATTGAGTACGGAGAAAAGGTGTCTCTGAACGGTGATGAAGCGTTGGTTTATTGCCGCATTCGTTATCTCGACTCAGACGTTATGCGAGCGTATAGGCAGACCATTCTGCTCGGAGCGGTGAAATCCGTACTGAGTAAGGCCAGCCTACCGACTCTTGTAAA
>CALYOC010000124.1 GCA_945227095.1 uncultured Clostridia bacterium | reverse complement strand
TTCGTTGCGGCGGTGCGTCTTGTACTCCTGGTAGTCGATAACATCCATAACCATCGCCCAGATGATAAGACTGCTCGTTGAGAGTCCGACGCCGACAAAGAAACTGAACAACAGGAACATATAAGGCTTGTCGGGTGATGGGTGATAGATAAACAACGAAATCGACGCTATGGAAGAAATAGCAAAGCCGACAGTGGAAATCTCTTTCTTTCCGAACTTTTTCGAAAGCTTTCCGACAAAGAAAATCATAACCGCCAAAGGCAGATATCTCGCGATAGTCTGCAAGGAGATGTAGATTGCGCCGGAGGATACGAAGTAGCTCTTATACATATAAGTGTACATACTCTCATACTCAAGCATTCCGCTGATAAAGATAGAAGCGAACATCATTGAGAGAAATGCACGGCTCTTAAACATACTGCCGTAGGTTGTCTTGAAATCGGACTTCGGAGCATTCTCCGGAGAAGGTATTCTCTCTCTGACACCCTTATAGCAAGCCATATACGCGGCGATAGCCAATGCACCCATAATAGCCGCCGCCAAGAAGGTTGCGTCCCACTTAAGCTGTTTCTCACTTGTGGCAGTTGCCTTTGTGAAAAGAAGCATGGGAAGAATGATTGTGATAGGCGCGCCGCCGATTCCGCCGCCGATTGAACGGAAGGTGGAAAGAAGCGTACGACCCTCGGAATCATCGGTTACTACACTGGCAAGCGAGCCGAAGGGAATATTCATTCCGGTGTACATCATACCGAACGCGGTATATGTTACATATGCAAACACAAGTGCGATTCCGCCGCCCTTGGGAACGCCCATTTTTGTAATAGGCAGGAAGCACAAAACCATGCTTACGGAAAGAGGTATGCAAACCCACTTCAAGTACGGACGAAACTTGCCCTTGTCGTTGGGCTTGTGGCGGTCAACGATAAGTCCCCAAACAGGGTCATTTATCGCATCAAAAAGTCTGACTACAAAGAACAATACGGACAAAGCCGCTGCACTTATACCCAAGATATCGGTATAATAATACTTTAAAAACGATGTGACAAAGGTGAGTACAAACATATTGCCAATCTCACCGAGCATATACATCGAGCTCTCGGGAATACCGATTCTGTTGGGATTCGACGGGTCACCGACAGGTGCTTTGAGTTTTTCTAAAAGTTTCGACATATCTTTCTCCTCAAAATAAAATCGGGCGGCAACGAACATTACCGCTCAAGTTCCTTAAATTATATTATATAACAAAAAACTGTTCCAAACAATGAATAAATATGATAAAAAAGCAGTCGGTTTTTTGTCTATGGTGACAAAAAACCGCTGCATTAAATTACATATCAATCATCAAACTCGATATCAAATTCAAGCTCTTCTCCGCAGTTCGGACACTCGACATTTCCATCGAGAATTACACTCTCCTCAAGATAAATGGTTTCGTGGCAAGCCGGGCACTCAACCTCATACATTTCGGAGTCGTCCTCGTCCTCTGCGTCTTCGGGAAGGATGTCTTCCTCGGAAAAATCCTCTTCCTCACAGTCGTCTTCCTCTGCGCAGCAATCGCAGTCTTCATCGCCGTAGATAAGTTCCTCAACAGAGCCCAAATCCATGTCCACTTCCGTAAGGTGCTGATCCACATTGTCGATGTTTTCAGAATTTTCCTCAATTCTTGAATCCATATCTTCAATTTTTTCTTCTACACCCTCAAGAATTTCCAAAATTGCGTCAAAGACCTTCTTTTCATCCGCACTGTCTAATTTAATTCCGGATAAAAGTCCTTTTAAATATGCTATTTTCTCTGAATTGGATTTCATAATTCATCCCTCCGAAACAACAATTATTATTTTGCACGCTCCATATACTCGCCTGTGCGGGTATCAATTCTTATCATTTCTCCCTCATCGATAAACAGGGGAACCTTAACCTCGGCACCTGTTTCTACAACGGCGGGTTTAAGGGTATTGGTAGCAGTATCGCCCTTGAAGCCGGGGTCGGTCTGTGTGACCTGAAGCTCTACAAATGTGGGAGGCTCTACGCTGAAAACCTCTCCCTTGTAAGAAACGAGTTTACAAATCATATTTTCCTTGACAAAGGCAAAGTTGTCTCCGAGAACACTCTTGCTCAAGGGAGTCTGCTCATATGTCTCCTGGTCCATAAAGTAGTAAAGGTCTCCGTCATTATACAAATACTCCATATCGCGGCGCTCAACCATAGCGGTCGGGAACTTCGCGGTAGGGTTGAATGACTGCTCAACTACGCTTCCGTTGATAACATCCTTTATCTTTGTTCTGACAAAAGCGGCTCCTTTACCGGGTTTAACATGCTGAAATTCGATTATTTGATACACCTTTCCGTCCATTTCAAAGGTGATACCGTTTCTGAAATCGCCTGCACTTATCATAGCTTTACCTCCGTCCAAGTTAATATAACTTATAATACTTATATAATTTACTACAAAATAAACAATAAATCAAGATATTTTATAAAATTGAGCCCGATGTGACGAATGACGCCGCCTGTTCACTCTATATACAGATAAGCTTTTTCTCCGAATCGGTCAGGTTTTTAACCGAATCCTCTCCGATATACAGCATATCCTCGATTCTGACTCCGAATTTTCCGGGGATATATATTCCCGGCTCGTCGGTGATTACATCACCTGCCCGGCAAATATCCTTGCTTGAGGGTGAAAAACAGGGCTGCTCATGAATCTCCACTCCGACTCCGTGCCCTGTGGCATGGCCGAAATACTCACCGTAACCCGCTTCGGTTATAACATCACGCGCCGCCTTATCGACCTCGCGGCAGGGAACTCCGTCTGCCGCCGCAGAAAATGCCGCCGACTGCGCGAGCAAAACGACATTATAAACTCTTACCATTTCATCACTCGGCTCACCGACGCAGATTGTACGAGTCATATCCGAATGGTAAAAATCCACCGCCGCACCGAAGTCCATAGTTACAAATTCGCCGCCTTTTACGCGTCTGCCCGAAGGCACTCCGTGCGGTTTCGCGGTGTTCTCACCGCTGACAACTATTGTTTCAAACGAGAGTGCATCGGCTCCGTGAGTGAGCATATAATAGTCGAGTTCCCGGGCTATTTCAAGTTCCGACACTCCGGGTCTGATAAAACCGATAATATGCTCAAACGCCGCCTGTGTTACACTTTGAGCCCTCAAAATTTTATCGAGCTCGGAGGAATCCTTACACCTTCTGAGCTTCATTAAGAGAAGATTGTCAAGCTTATCGGAAAAGTCAAGCTGATACTTCCCGCCGAATTTCTTCTCGAACTGTGCGGCTCTGAACGCGCTCACCCTTGTTCCCTCAAAAAGAATACTCTTTACGGAAAAGCTGGAAAATATCTGCGCAAGTTGGGCATTAAAATCCCTTTGCTGCAAAACACATTCATCGACAATTCCTGCCGTTTCTTCCTTCGCGGCGGTTATATAACGGCTGTCGGTTATATACACCGAGTTTTCCTTGCCGACGAAAAGATACCCGTTCGACGCTTCAAAGCCCAAAAAATACGATTGGTTCTCGGCGGAAATAATCATTGCCGCCTCGCCGCTTGAAAGCAATGCCTGCAATTTTTCAATCTTACTCATCTCAACACTCCGAAATCAAATCAATTCCGCGCAGATAACTGTCCTTGCCCAAGCCCTTTATGGCTGTCTCTTATACACATCTCCGAGCCCACGAGACAAGAGGCAA
>CALYOC010000123.1 GCA_945227095.1 uncultured Clostridia bacterium | reverse complement strand
CCGACCTCATCCTTACCCAGGATGCGCTCTACCTACTGAGCTATATCAGCAACAACGCTATTCATTATAATAAGAAAAAAAATATTTGTCAACATTTTTTGTTGATTTAATTTTCTTTATATGATAATATTAAAAATAGTTGATATAAATTTTTATATTTTAGGTGCGTTATGGACAAATTATCAGTATCTTTTTTCGGTTACGGCAGGAAAAGTGTAATTAAGCTTTTAAATGACTTTTTGCAACAATCAACCGATAGGGAAAATGCACTGAAAAAGCAAATTTTTGACTTAAAATGTAAGGCCGATGAGCTCACAAAATCGTTAGAAACCGAGCAAATAAACCTTGAAGAAAAGTCTTTTGAAAATGAAAGGCTCCAAGATGAAGTTATCGCTCTCAACTTCTCATTGGACGACAAGAATCAGCAGATTGACTGCCTTAACCATTTGATTGACGAGTTGAAGAGAAAGGTTGATTCTCTCACAGGCAGTCAAAGCACAGGGCGGAAAAATCAAAAAATTATCAATTTTGGCAGTTATGTCAATAAAAGAAAAATTAAAAGGATTATCGGCGTCAGAAAAAAGCGTCGTCAAAATTCAAAATAATATTCACGGAGGGTATAAATATGCCGGATAACAACACAATCAATCAGGCTCAGGAAAAGCCGGTAAAAAAAGCAGGTCCTTTTAAAAGATGGACCGAAGCACATGCTGAACTTTGGAAGTTCATCAAATTTACATTTGCAGGCGCTTCTTCGAGCGTCGTTGAGCTTATTGTAAATACAATTTGCGTATCTTGGATTTTTATCAGTTTGACTACTGCGCCGGACTCCGGTGTGCTCGGTTACATATGCAACTTGTTGAAACTTGACAATATGGGTGTATTTTACTCATATATGATTTCAACAACCGTTGGCTACACAATCGCGTTTATCATCAACCGTAAGGTAACATTCAAGGCGGATTCCAACAAAGCGTTGAGCATTACCCTGTATATCTTAATGGTTGTTTTCACAATTTTTGCAAATGCCTTTATCGGCGTTTACCTCACCAAGTTCTTCAACACATTCTGGGGACAGAGTGTAATCAGAGATATGGTTATCAAGGCAATCGGTATGGCCATACCCACTCTTTGGACATATCCTTTGAACAGATTCGTAATTCAAAGAAGAAGTAAGGCAAGCTATGTTCCCGGCTATCTTTCAAATAAGCAAATCAGACAGCTTCCTCAGGAACAAAGAGCTCAGGCTAAAGAAGACAACAAAAGGATTTTTGCAGAATACAAAATCGCCGAAAAAGAAAGAATTGCCTCTGAAAAAGCGGCGGCAAAACTTGAAAAATCACAGGGAAAATCCAAATAAGATTTGTTATCAAAGAGCCTTACTGCGGTAAGGCTCTTTTTAGGTGAAAGTATGGATAAAAAGATTGATGTAAAGTTAAAATTACTTTATATTTTGAAGTTTTTGGAGGAAAAAAGCGACGAAAACAACCCTATTTCCTCTGCAGAAATAATTGATATGCTCAATGAAGTCGGAATCAGATGTGAGAGAAAAACCGTCTATAAGGATATTGCGGCTTTGAGCAGTTTCGGGTATGATGTTATCAAGACAAAAACCCCAAAGTCAGGTTGGTTTTTGGGTGAAAGGATTTTTGAAATTCCGGAACTTTGCCTTTTGATTGACGCCGTACAATCCGCTTCATTTATCACAAGCGATAAGACTAATGTTTTAATTGATAAACTAAAAGGTCTTACAAGTGAGAGTTTTGCCGATAAAATTCAAAACAGGGTATATGTAGATAAGAGAATTAAATGCACCAATCAGGAGATTTATTATACCATTGACAAACTGCACACCGCGATAAATGAAAAGAAAAAGGTTGAGTTTTTATACGAAAAAAAGGCTATTCAAAACGAGGGGATTACCATTGATAAGCACACTTTAAAAATGAGCCCCTACGCTATGGTTTGGAACGATAATAAATACTATCTCGTGGGGAATAATGAGAAGTATGACAACCTGATGCACGCGAGAATCGACAAAATCTTTAAGCTTAAAATCTTGGACGAACCCATCAGACACTTCAGCGAGGTCAGCGAGTATAAAACCGAGTTTGACACGGCTGATTACGCTTTAAAGGTATTCAGTATGTTTTCCGGTGAAGTGAAGGATATTGAACTTATATGCAATAATAAATTGCTTGATAATATCACCGACAGATTCGGTGAGAATATCAAGATATATAAGCACGACGCCGACAGTTTTCGCGTCGAATTCAGAGCGGCAATGAGCGCCGGTCTCATCTCTTGGATTTCACAGTACAGAAGTGCAGTAAAAATTGTTGCGCCCGAGCAACTTAAAACAATGTATATCAATGAATTAAAAGAGATATTGGCGCTTTATGACGAATAATTTATTGTTAAACAAAATTTTTTCTTGACATTGGTATGCTCTTATAGTATTATATTTTAGCACGCTGAAAAGCGTTATGACCCATTAGCTCAGCCGGCAGAGCACATGACTTTTAATCATGGTGTCCGGAGTTCGATTCTCCGATGGGTCACCACTACCGCGGTGAGTTTTCACCGCGGTTTTTTTCTTAATAAATCACACTCATTATCCTGTTTTCATCGGTACGAAAGCAGGATTTTTCTTATTTTGCTGATATTAAAATCTTTTTTAGTTAAAATAAATTTATATTTAGTTTATATATTGCAAAAAATAACCTTTGTTGTTATAATTAAGAAAAATAGACAAATATGGGGTGTAATTGCTTGTTTTTTGTAATTGACGGATTAGATGGATGCGGAAAATCAACACAAATGGACTTGGTGAAAAAGCATTTTTCACACAACAATCTTCCTTATAAGGTCATTAAGCTTCCCGACTATGAAAGCCCGTCATCTTCACTTGTAAAGATGTATTTAAACGGTCAGTTCGGTGACAAGCCGACAGATGTAAACGCTTATGCCGCAACCGCATTTTTTGCTGTTGACAGATATGCCAATTTTGCAACGAAGTGGAAAAAGGACTATGAAAACGGCGTCCATATAATCGCAGACAGATATACAACCTCCAATGCACTTCATCAGGCATCTAAACTTGATGATGAGAAAACCGATAGTTTTCTCGATTGGCTTTGGGATTTTGAGTATAACAAATTGGGACTTCCGAAGCCCGATTGCGTAATATTCTTGGATATGCCGGTTGAGGTTTCGCAAAGGCTGATGACCGGCCGCTATTCCGGCGAGGAAGCAAAGAAGGATATTCACGAGCGTGATACCGATTATCTAAACCATTGCAGAGACAGAGCGCTTTATACAGCCGACAAATGCGGTTGGAATGTAGTTCGCTGCTGTGATGAGAATAATTGCTTAAAATCAATTGAAGAAATAAATAAAGAAATTTTGACTATAATTGACGAGAAAATTAACTGATATGTTGGATTACGAATATTTAAAAATCACCGATAAAGAATGGGTGGACGAGCTGCTTTCGTATTCGCAGTTTAAGAATTGTGACTACTGCTTCGGAAATATTTTTCTGTGGGGCGATATATACTCATACAAGGCGGCGAGGTATAAGGATTTTTTGATTTTAAAATCCGATAATGAGAAGTACACTCATTTTTCCTTTCCCGCAGGCCGCGGAGATTTAAAAGAGGTAATTGATTTATTCATTGATACCGCTCACTCGGAGAAAAAGCCCT
>CALYOC010000122.1 GCA_945227095.1 uncultured Clostridia bacterium | reverse complement strand
GAGACAGGGAGAATGCCGCGCCGGAAATAATAAGCGCAATTGAAAAACTCAATGACGAAAACGAGGTCGATGTCATAATAGTCGGCAGGGGCGGCGGCTCGATAGAGGACTTATGGGCGTTTAATAATGAATCGCTCGCGCTCGCAATAGCTGATTCTCATATCCCGATAATATCTGCCGTAGGACACGAAACCGATTTCACTATATCGGACTTTGTAGCCGATTTGAGAGCGCCTACACCGTCTGCCGCCGCGGAATTGGCGGTGCCGGATATACGCGATTTAAAAAACTATTTGAACAAGGAACGCGCCTATTTAAACAGTTTGATGTCTTCGCGGTTAAAGGCGGAGCGTATGCGCCTGGATTCATTCAGAAATCGCAGAAGTTTAAAGGATATGCGATACATCTTGGACTCGGAAAAGGAGAGGCTGGACGCACTTTTCCTCCAAATGCAGCAGTCGGTAAAACGAAGTCTGTTCGCACAAAGGGACAGACTCGGAAAAAATGCCGCGCTTTTGGATTCTTTAAGCCCTCTTAAAATTCTTTCGCGAGGATATTCCGTAACCAGGAGACAGGGAGAGCTTGTCAAGGATGTTGGACAGGTAAAAGACGGTGATAAAGTAAGCGTTACATTAAGCAGAGGAACGCTGATATGCACAGTTGATGAAAGGAAGTTGGAGTATAATGAGTGATATGACATACGATAAGGCAATGAATGAGTTGGAAGAAATTGTCTCCAAGTTGGAAAGTGAAGAGATAAGTGTTGAACAGGCGCTTAAGGAGTATGAGAACGGAATAAAACTAATTGAGTTTTGCGATAAATATCTCAGCGGCAAAGAAGAACTCTTTTCATCTCTTAATCGCGCAGAGGACGGTGGCGAGAAATGACAGAGAAGCAATTAAAGGAAATTTTAAGCGAAGGTAAGAGCCTTATCGAGCAGAGACTCAAAGAATATATGAGCCTTATAGCCGATGAAAATGACCCTGTGAAAAAGGCTATGGAGTATTCCTTGATGATAGGCGGAAAAAGGCTCAGACCTATTTTAACCCTTCAGTTTTGCAAGGCGTGCGGTGTGAGTGAGGAACGGGCGGTTCCGTTTGCCTGCGCGGTTGAAATGATACACACATACTCTCTTATTCACGATGATTTGCCGTGTATGGACAATGATGATTTGAGAAGGGGAAAGCCTTCTTGTCATATAGCTTTCGGTGAGGAAAATGCCCTTTTGGCAGGCGACGGATTATTAAATCTCGCCTTTGAAACCGTTTCGGGAAGGTTTGGTGACATCAGCATACCTGCCGAAAATCAAATTAAGGCAATCGGATATTTGTCCTCCTGCTCCGGTATTGACGGTATGATAGGCGGTCAGACCTTGGATTTGATGAGCGAGAACAAGAGCATATCCCTGCAACAGCTTATCCGTATACACAATCTCAAAACGGGTGCGATGATCAGAAGCGCCTGCGTCTTGGGCGCAATAGTTGCCGGCGCGGATAAAAAAACCGTAGAATGTGCTGAGATTTACGGAAACAATATCGGACTTGCGTTTCAGATTATCGATGACATATTGGACATCACGGGTGATGAAAAGGCTCTCGGTAAGCCTGTCGGCAGCGACCGAGAAAATAAGAAATCAACCTTCCCGACCCTGTTGGGAATTAAAACGAGCAGGGAGTACGCACAAGAGTTGACTCAAAGCGCAAAGGAAGCCTTGAGCGCGTTTGAAAACGCTGAATTTTTATCTTCCCTTGCCGACTATCTCTTGCACAGAGAGAAATAACTGTAATTATTATGAATATTTTATAAAATATTGAATAAATTTTGTATATTTATTCATTGAACATTGTGTTTATAAATGATAAAATATCAAAGTAAAATCAATGGTGTGGGAAATTTTATGAGTGAAAAGATTTTATTAGATAATATCAAGTCTCCGAGAGATATAAAAAATCTCAACGACAGCGAAATAAAACAGCTGTGTTCACAAATAAGGGAGAAGATTATTGGGACGGTTGCAGATAACGGCGGACACCTCGCTTCAAACTTGGGTGTAGTTGAATTGACCGTGGCTTTGCACAGGGTATTTAATTCGCCGGAAGACCAATTTGTTTGGGATGTAGGCCACCAATGCTATACGCACAAATTGCTCACCGGCAGATACGATATGTTTTCTTCATTGAGAAAAGAAAACGGTATGAGCGGCTTTACAAATCCGAGTGAGAGTGAGCATGATATATTCTACTCCGGACACAGCAGCACCTCGATTTCCGCGGCATACGGACTTGCTATGGCGAAAAAAATCCGAGGTGAAAAGGGTACGGTTGTGGCAATAATCGGCGACGGCGCAATGACCGGCGGCGAGGCGTACGAGGGCATTAACAATGCCGCCAGAAATGCCGACAATTTAATAATTATAATAAACGACAATCAGATGTCGATTTCCGACAACAAGAGTCAGCTCGGTCAGTTCTTGGCAAAGGTGCGCTCAACCTCGCACTATTACACTAATAAAAAGCGCGTTGAAAGAGCACTTTTACATATACCGCTTGTCGGAAAACCGATTAGAGATTTTATTTACAAGTCAAAATATACCTTAAAGGGAATTCTGTTCCATTCCACATTTTTCGACGATTTGGGTTATGCATATCTCGGACCGGTTGACGGACATAACGAAAAGCTGCTTGAAGAAACTCTCCGCGCGGCAAAGAGCAGAAATCACGCAGTAATAATCCATGTGGACACTTTAAAGGGGAAGGGTTATAATTACGCCGAAATTTTCCCGACAAAGTTTCACGGAATCGGAGAGTTTGATGTTGAAACGGGTGAATCTCTGCATTCCTCAAAGGGGTTTTCTTTCCACTTCGGAAAAGTCTTGTGCTCCTTGGCGGAAAAGGATTCACGCATTTGCGCCGTAACCGCGGCAATGCCGTCGGGAACGGGACTTGATGAATTTTCTCAAAAGTTTGCTTCAAGATTTTTTGACGCAGGTATCGCAGAGCAGCACGCGGTCACCTTTGCTTCCGGTCTTGCGAAGAACGGAATGCTCCCGGTGTTCGCCGTGTATTCGACATTTTTACAAAGGGCGTATGACCAGCTTATTCATGATGTCGCACTGCAAAAATTAAAAGTAGTCTTCGCCATTGACAGAGCCGGATTTGTCGGCTCGGACGGAGAAACACATCAGGGTGTTTTCGATGTACCGATGTTTAACACTTTACCCGGATTTACAATATTTGCACCTGCAAGCTATGCGGAGCTTGAAAGAATGCTCAACGATGCGCTGTATAAGGTCGAGGGTGCTTGTGCCGTGCGTTATCCGCGCGGAAGCGAACCGGAGCTGCCGACCGATTATAAGGACAACGGACTTGATTATTCAATTTACGCGCACAACGAGTCAAACAAAAACCTTCTCGTAACAGACGGCAGAGTTTTTGCACAGGCTTGCAGGGCGGCGGCAGAAATGAAAAAGCAGGGAATCGGTGTCACGGTATTAAAGCTAAATAAAATAAAGCCGATTAACCCGGAGGCAGTTGAATTTGCAAAGAATTTTGAGAAGGTATGGTTCTTTGAGGAGGGCATTTGCTCAGGCGGTGCCGGAGAGCAGTTCGAGGTTGATTTGCAGAGGGTGAAATTCAAGGGCGAGTACATTCTCAAGGGCATTGAGGAGACAGTTGTCAAACCGGCTGCGGTTGACAGGCAGTTAGAGATATTCGGCTTGGATTGCA
>CALYOC010000121.1 GCA_945227095.1 uncultured Clostridia bacterium | reverse complement strand
GTTGAAGTGCCCGCAAGCCCGGACAAAGCCGCAGATGTCGAGATTTTAAGAGGCCCCAACATTAAGCCATTCCCGACAACCTATCCTCTTTCGGAGAATATCTGTGCAAAGGCGGTTTTAAAGGTCGGTGACAACATTACAACCGACCACATTATGCCTGCCGGCGCCAAAATTCTTCCTTACAGGTCAAATATCCCCTACTTGTCGCAATTTTGTTTCAAAAGCTGCGACCCCGATTTTGCCGAGAATTGTAAGGCGGAAAAGAACGCCGCACATATAATCGGCGGGTCAAACTACGGTCAGGGCTCCTCGAGAGAGCACGCCGCACTTGTACCGCTTTACCTCGGAGTTAAAGCGGTTATTACCAAGTCCTTTGCAAGGATTCATTGCGCAAACCTTATAAATGCAGGCATTTTGCCTCTCACCTTTAAAAATGAATCCGATTATGACAAAATTGATAAGGGAGATATTCTTGAAATCGAGGATGTCAGGGAAAACATTGAGCAATCCCTGCCGCTCAAATTAACGAATAAAACTAAGAACGAAGAATACGACCTCAACTATGAATTTTCACAAAGACAAAAGGATATAATTATTGCCGGCGGTCTTTTGAATTATACAAAGAATAACTAAGGAGAAAACAATGAACGAAGTTAAACAAAGAGCCTTAAAGCATTTCGAAGAACTCTTGGACGCTCAAATTGAAAGAGCCGAGAGAATTAAAAAGGATAAGTATTTTACCGATTACGAAAATCTTGACAAACTTGTTGTCGGTGTATGCGGCGGTGACGGAATCGGTCCGATTATTACCAAGGAAGCGGCAAGAGTGCTCAAATATATGCTCAATGACAAGGTTGAGCAAGGTAAGGTTGAATTTAAAGAGATTGACGGTTTAACTATCGAAAACCGCGTTAAATGCTCAAAGGCTATTCCCGATGATGTACTGACACAACTCAAGGAGTGCCATGTAATCCTCAAGGGTCCGACAACCACACCGAGAGCCGGCGACCCGTGGCCGAACATTGAAAGTGCAAATGTTGCAATGAGAAAAGAACTCGACCTTTTCTGCAATCTTCGTCCCGTTAAAATTCCTTCCGAGGGAATTGATTGGACATTTTTCCGCGAAAACACGGAGGGTTCATATGCAGTAGGTTCAAACGGTCTTACCGTTAATGACGATTTGTCAATCGACTTCTGCGTTACGACAACTGAAGGTACCGAGAGAATCGCAAGACTTGCCTATGAATATGCAAGGAAAAATAATAAGGACAGAGTTTCAATTATCACAAAGGCAAATGTTATCAAGACAACCGACGGAAAATTCCTTAAGCTTTGCCAGGAAATCGGTAAGGAATATCCCGAAATCACAACTGATGACTGGTATATCGACATCACAACCGCAAAACTTATCGACCAAAAAAGGCGTCGAGATTTCAAGGTGTTCATTTTACCCAACCTTTACGGAGACATCATAACCGCCGAAGCGGCTGAATTCCAAGGCGGCGTTGGCACTGCAGGAAGTGCAAATATCGGTAAAAAATACGCTATGTTTGAAGCAATTCACGGCTCTGCTCCGAGAATGGTCAACGAAGGCAGAGCACAGTACGCCGACCCCTGCTCAATGCTCAGAGCAGTTGTTATGCTCCTCTCACATATCGGAGAAACGGAAAAATCGCAGCTTCTTGAAAGAGCGCTTGATATATGTATGCTCGAAGAAAGAAAACTTAAAATCACAGGCCACAGCGACGGCTGCACCTGTAGTGAGTTCGGCGATTATGTAATGGAAACTGTTAAGAGAATATCCAAGTGAGGATTACTATGGAAAGTTCAAAAAAGATTATTTCTAATCCGGTGATCAACAGATTGCCAAGATATTACAGATACCTTGACAATTTACTGAAAAACGGTGTGAGGAGAATATCTTCTGACGGAATTTCCAAGCTTATGGGGCTTACTCCATCTCAAATCAGACAGGATTTCAACCTTTTCGGCGGATTCGGTCAACAGGGATACGGCTACAATGTTGCCCAGCTTCACGAAGAAATAGGAAAAATACTAAACCTTGACAAGGAATTACCCACAATTCTTATCGGTGCGGGTAATTTGGGCAGAGCCGTTGCAAGCAACGCTCTGGGAGGTTCAAACGGATTTAAGCTGATAGGTGTGTTTGATAAAAACGCGGAAAATATCAGTCAGAATATCGCAGGACTCCCCATTTCACCTATGAGCGAGCTTGAAGCCTTTTGCAAGGAAAATAAGCCGCAGGTTGCTGTCCTTTGCACCCCCACCGAATCGGCAAAGGAATTGGCAGACAGGCTGATTTCGTTGGGAATTGATAAGTTTTGGAATTTTACAAACTATGATTTGTTGGTTCATCACCCTGAAATTCTTGTTGAGAATGTTCATATTAAGGACAGCTTAATGGCTTTGAGTTACAGAGCAAACAATTCTTCCGAAAGGAAATAGATTCAATGCAGAATTTGTCTAACGGAAAAATTTTAGACTTAATTTCATATTCAGAGGGAATAATCTTCGTCGAAATTGTCAAATCTCCGACGGGAGAGAATAAATTGGCTTACCGCAGTTTTAATATGAAAACCGGTCAATTCATTCCGATAACAATGGGAGTTTACCTGATAAATAAATTCGGCCCGTCCTTTGAAGCTATATCTAAAAAGCTCACTAACTTTGTCTTATGTGACGCTTTTATCTTAAGCGATAGGCGGTGCTTTGTCCTCTCTCCCGAAGGTGAAGCGATAATCTTTTCAACCGAGGGTAATATTATTTATCACAATGAATTTTTGTATCACGATAACTTTTTAAGAAGCGGTGTAAATGCGGATAAATACATCTGGTGTACGGTGCCGAAGGAGAATTCACTCGTTCAGTACGACGCTGCCACATTAAAAGTACATTTGAGAATCGGCAGTGCGGAAGCCGACACCTTCTCCGTCCCATATGCGGTTTCATATATTGATGATAAG
The DNA here is from genome assembly GCA_945227095.1 of uncultured Clostridia bacterium. GTDB lineage: Bacteria > Bacillota > Clostridia > Oscillospirales > Acutalibacteraceae > CALYOC01. Next base: position 767 of record CALYOC010000121.1, on the reverse strand, counting down.
CTATATGTCACTAACGCGGGAAACGGCGTTATAAATGAAATTGACCCGAATACATACGCAGTTGCGACACATAAGCAGTTCAACGAGCCTGTCTATAAATACTTCAAAATAGCCGACAAAGAATGTGTCTGGCTGAAAAGCGGAATATACTATATTGATTAACAATTTTATTTACAAAAAGCGGTACAGTTTTCGTTAACTGTACCGCTTTTAATATTTTAGTTTTATTAAAAGTATGAATAATAATTACATTTTATCATTCCGTTATAAAGTTTTCTCTTCTTTCTCGCCTTGGTTCCGTATTTAGCTTCAAATTCCTCATCGGGTGATATAATGTTGAATGACCACCCCTTTGAATCGGTGAACCTCTCCCCCATTGTTTTGTAAATCTCAGCGGCACGCTTCCTGTCGAGCATTCGCTCTCCGTACGGCGGGTTACAGATAAGAGTACCGCACTGTGTCACCTTTTTAAAGTCCTTAATATCGGCTTGATTGACGGTAATCTTTGAAAATACACCTGCTTTTTTTGCATTAGCTATACTCAGTTCGACACAGTCAGCCGAAATATCCGAGCCGACAGCGGAAAAATCGCTGTCCTTCTTAATCAAATCCAATGCTCTGCTTCGTTCATCGCGCCAGAGCTTTTCGTCAAGCTCCACCCATTTTTCACAGGCAAAGGTGCGTCTGAAACCGGTACTTATGATATTAGCAAGCATGGTACCTTCAATTAGTATAGGTCCCGATCCGCAAACCGGGTCGTACAAGGT
>CALYOC010000120.1 GCA_945227095.1 uncultured Clostridia bacterium | reverse complement strand
TTCAGGCGAAAATATGCCGTTTTAAACCACATCGGGTTCGACTCTCCTCACCTTAAGGTGTTTTTCAACATACCGCTCGGCTGAATTAACTATATGATAAAAACTCAAAAATTTATATTTTTTATACAATAAGTTCCCACGGGAGAGCATAATGCTTGCGGCTCAATGAGCCGTTATACTCTCCCGTAAGCCGCTCAATGTCAGAGCTTATCAATAATGGTTTTAACACTCAGGGCGATAAGCGCAACCTTTGCTATTGATAACGCCGCCGCCAAGTAGGACAGGCATTTTTCGCTCTTTGAGAGCGCCGAGATTAGCTTAATGTTTTTCATCATTCACCCTCCAAAATTACCGCGTGAGCGATTCCCGGAATTGTTTCGCCCTGCTTAACTGTTGTCGGCGAGAGCAGCGCGCCGGTTGCGACATACATTATTCGTTTTAAAGCTCCGCTTTGCAGGCGGTTTAAGAAGTAGGAATTTATAAGGCTTGCGCTGCAACCGCAGCCGGAGCCTCCCGCGTGTACGTCCTGCTTTTCTGCGTCGAAAATCATCATACCGCAGTCTCTGTGAACGGACGAAATATCCGTATTGTATTCCTTTAATGTCAGTTGACAGAGCAAATCGCTTCCGACGCTTCCCAAATCTCCCGTGACAATACAGTCGAAGTCATCGGGCTTCATATTCATATCCTTTAAAAATTCACAGATTGTAACACATGCCGCAGGAGCCATACCTGCTCCCATATTGTTTTGGTCTTTTATTCCCAAGTCGATAATTTCTCCTATTCTTGAAGCGGTTATTCTCACTCCGGGAGAGCTTGCTTCCAAAAGGCTTGCGCCCGCGCCCGTTACGGTCCATTGACAGGTGGGAGTGCGAACCCCGCCGTATTGCAGAGGAAATCTGAATTGCCTTTCACTCGAGCAAAAGTGACTGCTCGTTGCCGCGATGGCATTTTTTCCGCACCCGGCTTCAAGAAAGTTTGCGGCGTTGATAAGTCCTAGAGCCATGGTTGAGCAAGCGCCGTAAAGTCCGACGACCTGAACGCTCATATCCCTGAAGGCGTAGTTAGAGCCGATACACTGACTCAGCAAATCTCCCGTGAAAATGCAGTCGATATCCTTTATTACCTTCTTTGACTTTTTAAGCAGGCATTCAACTGTGTTTTTGAGCAGCTTGCTCTCGCTTTTTTCCCAACTGTCTTCTCCGAGGTAGTTGTCCTCATACACCTTGTCAAATTCGTGCGCCATGGGACCTTCGCCCTCTTTATCTCCCACCTGCGCCGCCCAGGCGGTTATCGCTGTGCTTTTTTCATATTTTATTGATTTACCTATTCTTTGAGCCATTATTTCTTCTCCTTTGGTTTTGCAATACACGATACGACTACACCGCTTATAATTGCGGCGGTAATGCCTGCGGCGGCGCTGGAAAGCGCACCGCTGATTATTCCGAGTGCGCCCTTTTCGGCAATGGCGTCCTTTACTCCTTTTGCCATAAGTGAGCCGAATCCGCTAAGAGGCACGCTTGCCCCCGCGCCTGCGAATTTGACGAGCGGCTCGTACAGACCTATCGCTCCCAATATAACGCCCACAACGACATAGATGACAAGTATCCGCGCCGGTGTGAGTTTTGTCAGGTCAATCAGCAGCTGACCGAGAGCGCAGATAAAACCTCCTATTAAAAAAGCATATAAAAAAATCATTTTTATCCTCCCGTAAATTTATGAATATCATCTTTTGATGTCCTTACTTTATTTGTTTTTTCCAATTTTGCTGTAATAATTACAATGTTTTGGTTACAATAAAAATCGGGAGGTCATTTTATGGATATAAGAAGAAGCGATTACTCGAAAATGGCGGATAAAGCTTCACCGCCGTCGAAAAAATTCGTGAATTTTTTTAAGGCATTTCTTGTCGGAGGAACAATTTGTCTTATAGGGCAGTGCTTTATGAGATTGTATGAAGGCTTGGGGCTCGGCGAGGAGCAGACAAGAGCGTTTACATCTGTCACTCTTGTGGTTATCAGCGCGATACTCACCGGGTTGGGCGTTTATGAAAAGATTGGAAAGTTCGGCGGCGCCGGCTCGCTTGTTCCGATTACGGGATTTGCAAATGCCGTTGTATCACCGGCGCTTGACAATAAGCCGGAGGGAAAAATACTTGGCACGGGAGCGCAGATTTTCACCATAGCCGGTCCTGTAATTGTTTACGGTGTAATAGCGGCCACAATATATGGATTGATAATTTATATAGCATCTTTATTTTAGTTAAAATATCTGATGTTTTTAAAACCGTTTCATCGGGGAGCCTTAGCATAGCGGGAAAAGTTAGTTTTGTTATGTAATAATACGCTTTAATAAAAAATGCACCTCAAAAGTGATTAACTTTTGAGGCTCATTTTTTTATGAGTGAAAAGCAAGGAAAGAACAGATGGATTGCGTATATCGTACAGGAACTTTAAATGATTTTATTGATTATTAAATCCAATCAAATCAATAAAATTTATTTATAATTAATATTTTAAATCAAAGGAGTAAAATTCCTGATTTAATATATTTATACAATCTTAATACTTTTAAAGCCATATTTATGCTATCTTAATACAAATTAAGATAGAATAAAGCCGTTGAAAATGATATTAAAAGGCAAAGGGAAAAACTATGCTTCGACAAAAAAGGCAAAGACAAAAGCATATCACGTCATTTCAAATTATCATATTAGGTTTTTTATTTATAATAGGGTTGGGTTCTCTTTTACTTATGTTGCCGTTTGCAACAAAGTCCGGAAAAAGCCCTGCATTTTCAGACGCTTTGTTTACTGCCACTTCCGCTGTTTGTGTTACGGGTTTGGTTGTATTTGATACAGCTACTTATTGGTCCGCCTTCGGGCAGGCGGTCATTTTGTTGTTGATTCAAATCGGAGGAATGGGAATTGTGACGGTTGCGGTATCCGTAGCAACTTTATCGGGACGGAAAATCGGGCTTATGCAAAGAAGCACTATGCAAGAGTCTATTTCTGCGCATCATGTGGGAGGAATAGTACGACTTACCGTATTGATACTTAAAATAACCGCAAGCGTGGAGTTAATGGGCGTTGCTATGCTTATGCCGATTTTTTGCAAAGAATTCGGGTTTTTAAAAGGTCTGTGGTATTCGGTGTTCCACAGTATTTCTGCTTTTTGTAATGCCGGATTTGATTTGATGGGAACAAAAGGAGAATTTTCTTCTTTGACATCATATTCGTCAAAACCTTTTTTAAATATAGTAATTATAATCTTAATAGTTATTGGCGGAGTCGGATTTTTAACATGGGAAGATATTAAAAATAATAAGTGGAAAATCAGAAAATACAGAATGCAAAGTAAGGTTATTATTCTTGTAACCGGAGTGTTGATTATTTTACCTGCAATATTCTTTTTCTTTTTTGAATTTTCATATCTTCCTCTTGGAGAGAGAATTTTATGCTCCTTTTTCCATTCGGTAACTCCGCGAACGGCAGGATTTAATACCGTGAATATGAATATTTTGAGCGACACGGGTAAAATGCTGACAATCGTTCTGATGATTATCGGAGGTTCTCCGGGCTCAACTGCCGGGGGAATGAAAACGACGACAGTAGCGGTATTATTTTCTATTGCCATATCTGTTTTTCGTAAAAAAGAAAGTGTTCAGATGTTTAAGCGGAGAATTGTGCCGGAAGCCATAAGGAATGCTTGTACAGTATTTTTAATGTATGTTTCTTTGTTTGTGCTTGCCGGAATGATAATAAGCAGAGTGGAAA